>JAGBHJ010000159.1 GCA_017935525.1 Clostridia bacterium
AGCTTAAACGGCAATGGGAACGGCAAGTTTCCCTTGACTATCTGATGAACGAGAAGTTTGTCCAGTTTGCCGCGTCGGAGCCGGACGAGGAATACCCATTTACCGTCTGCGGTCAGACCGTCCTGCTCTGCAACGCCGCCTGATACGGCCTCATATAGTCGGAGAAAAGCGTTCGCTGGCTTATCTCGCATTCCTCGTAATCTCGTCCGCCCATGGAAAGCCCGTAGCCGCAGTAATGCTTAAAGCAAGCGCCAACGTAGGGCTTACCCGTTATGGGGTTGACCCTCTGAAAGCCTCTTACCCTCGCCGCCGCGATCATAGAGCCCAACAGCGGATCTTCTCCTGCGCCCTCTGCAACTCTGCCCCATCTGGGATCCCTGCAAAGATCTATCATAGGCGCATAAACCCAGTTGATGCCGTCGGAATACGCATCCATTGCGGCGTATGACTCGCACTCCTCAATAAGCTTAAGATCAAAGCTGGATGCCTCCGCCAGCGGAATTGGGTATATCGTGCGGTGACCGTGTATAACGTCGTATCCAAACAAAAGCGGAATACCAAGACGTGACTCCTCAACAGCTATCTTTTGCGCTATCCTGCACTTTTCCGCCCGTCGCATAAGCAGACCGCCGACTTTGCCTTGGCGAATCTTTGTGGAAATGCCATCAGGAGCGCAGTTTTCTGCAAGATTATACTGGGACAGCTCTTTATCATCATCGGAGCATTCAAGATTGAGCTGACCAACCTTTTCTTCGTCGGTCATTCGGCTCAAAAGCTCCTCTACCCTTTGGGCATAGGGAGTCGGGTCAAAGGGTGTGGGGTTTTTAACGTACATAATTTACCTCTCTGTAACTCATTACTTGTTATTTCTGAATATTGAATTAAAGCCGCAGCGGCACGTGACTGACCTGTCTCACACGGCTTAAGCAGGGTAATTATACCATGCCACACACTCGCTGTCAAGAGATTTTTCCATGTAGAAAATTGCAAAAAATTATTGACAAACTGTTTTTTTAGGTGTATAATTACGCATATCAAAAAAAGAAGGAAGTGTTTATATGACAAACAAAAAACTGATGAAGCTTATATATGCTTCTCTGTTTGCGGCGTTGGTCTACGTTGGTACAATGTTTATATCCGTTACCCTGCCCTTTGGTTATTTCAACTTTGGAGATATGTTCATACTTGTTTCCGCATGGTTGATCGGTGGCCCCTACGCCATTGCAGCTGCCGCCATAGGCTCTGCGTTGGCAGATATTACTTTGGGCTTTGCGGCTTATGCTCCCGCGACCCTGGTAATAAAGGCTCTGGTATGCGTGATCGCATGGAAAGCTTGCAAGCTATTGGCCAAAAAGCCTGCGCCCTTGGGGTATGCAGTTGCGGCGGCAATTGCCGAGGCTTTTATGGTGCTTGGCTATTACATATTTGAAGGCTTTATGTACGGCTTTGTTGCTGCTTTGGCAAGCGTGCCGGGCAACCTTTTGCAAGCTACAGCGGCTGTGGTATCATCCGTTTTGGTAATAACTTTGCTGAAGTCCTCAGGGCTTTTTGAAAGAGCAAGTTCAAGGTTAAAGTAAAAAACAAGAGCAAGATAGCAGAGGAAATTTTCCTTTGACGTCTTGCTCTTTTTCTTATCAGTTCTTACTGAATGTGTACGGAATAACTACATTGCCGCCGATATCAAACAGATAATCCCTTGATTTTATAATATCGCAGAATTCATCCGCTGTTTTCGGCAAGGTCCTGCAACGCATCGCAATCATGCCCTCGTCACCCTTGTCGTGAATATCGGAGCCTGCCGCAGTAACGGGGAAACCGTTTTTGTACGCAAACCTTGCAGAAACGCCAATTCTTGAATTCTGTTCCCTGTGCATATTAAGCACCTCAATGCCGTCGATATCCTCTGCCAGCATCTCGCATTCTCCATTTCTTGCAGGGTGCGCGCGGATAACGAGAATATTATCGCTGTACGCCTTTGCAAAGCGGTAATAATCCTTTATCGTGGTATGGATATATTTCTGCTGATCGATAACATACTGTCTGTCAACGCCGTAAACAAGGTAATCGTTGTTGTTTTCATCCACGCTTATCTCCATTGCGGGGATAACCGTCATACCGACCTCATCACCGCGCTTTGCGGCTCTGTTGATGTCGTCCATATACCTATCGGCGATCTGCTCTGCGGTAAGTCCGTACCCTCTCTCCAATGTATCACGGTTGAACTTGTTTGTAATGACTACCGCGTCATAGCCCTTTGCCTTGCAAGCATCCACCAGCTCCTCGGGAGATATGGATGCAGAATCCGTTGCAGGGGCAGTGTGGGCGTGCATCTCCACCTTGTATCCGTATTGGTCAAAGTCTATACCTACAGCATCAAACACAGTCTTCGATGCACAGCCTATTGTGCTCAATGCGTGCGTGATCTCATCCTTTGAAAGGTTTATTTTCGGCACGGAAGAAAGTGAGTTCAACAGTGTCTTACGTCTTTGCATAAACGCACCCTTGACGATCGCCTTAAACAGCTCGTTGTCCTTTGC
>JAGBHJ010000160.1 GCA_017935525.1 Clostridia bacterium
CGGAAGCCTTTTCTGCATCGAGGGCACGCTTCTGCTGTATGAGTGCCTTCTTTTTGTTGAGCTCCTCGATAAGTGCCTTTGACTTTTGTGTCAGGGCCTTGTATCCTGCGCTGAGATCGTCGATCTCCTCAACGAGTTCCTTTGATTTCTTGATTATGTTTATTTTAGCCAATATAATTCACCCCCGGGTGTATTGTTTGATACTTCTTTGTGAAGGATCCTGCAAAGCCCTTGTCGGTAATTGCTACCGCGGAGCGTGGACCCTTGCCAATATTTGAACCGATTAAATCCTTTGTGCCAAAGCGGATAAGGTCAACGCCGTAAAAGGCGGTCTTGTCCGTAAAGCGCTTCAGCATACTTTCTCCGATATCCTCGGAAAGAATCACCAGACGTGCTTTTCTGCTCCTGATGGCGTCCTCTACAAGATCACCGCCGGAGACCAGCTTGCCCGCCTTCTGACACAGACCGAGTATGCTGTACAGATCATTCTCAGTTGCCATTGAATCTCTCTTTCAGCTTTTCAAAAACCTCCTCGGAAACCGTGGTCTCAAGGTTCTTGTCCAGCAGCTTTGCCTTATACGCCTTGTTGAGGCATTCCTGGTTGTGACAGATATAAGCGCCTCTGCCAGGTGCCTTGCCTCTGTCGTCCACGGAGATAACTCCCTCGGGCGATTTAACTATTCTGATGAGATCCTTCTTTGGCATCATCTGTCTGCAGCCAACGCACATTCTCTGCGGGATCTTATGCGTTTTCATCGGAATCAACTCCAAGCTCTGCCATCATCTTTTCCGTTGAATCGTCAGACTCCAGAATGAGGGAATCCCACTTTTCAAACAGGCTGTCAATGCTGTCGTCTGTGATCTGCTTTTTAGCTTCCTCAGCAGCTTCCTCCTCGCGCTTCTTCTGGAGAGCCTCCTCAACGCCTACAAACAGAGCGCCGTTAGCCTTAAGCTCCTTAAACTGTGATACGGTCTTGATGTCGATCTTCATGCCTGTAAGCTTGGATGCAAGACGGACGTTGATACCTTCCTTACCGATGGCAACGGAAAGCTGATTGTCGGGTACCACCGCAATGGTCCTGCCGCTGACAACGTCAACAACGATGTCCTTTACCTTTGCGGGAGAAAGAGAGTTTGCAATGAACTTTCTTGTGTCTGTGTCCCAATTTATAACGTCGATCCTCTCGTTCTTAAGCTCACGCATAACTGCGTTGATCCTCATGCCTCTTGCGCCGATACCGGTACCTACTGCGTCAACGTTTTCCATTCTGGAGAATACGGCAACCTTTGTTCTTGTGCCTGCCTCTCTTGTGATGGCCTTGATAACGATGGTGCCGTCAGCAAGCTCGGGGATCTCTCTCTCCAAAAGGCGAACGACCAGATTGGAATGTGCGTGAGAAACGTAGATCCTGGGGCCCTTTGTGGTCTTTTCTACCTTGTAAACGTATACGGGGATCTTCATGTTGGAAACGTAGTTCTCACCCTTTACCTGGTCCTTTTCGTACATTATGCAGTCCGTCTTTTCAAGATTAACGTAAACGACCTGCTTGTACTCCTTTATCTTTTCGCCGGATTCGGTTTCCTTGACCTCTGCCCTCATTTCCGTTCTCTGAACGGTACCCATTATGATCTCGTCCTGCTTTGCGGCAAACTCTTCATAAAGGCTTTCTCTCTCTGCTTCCTTAAGCTTCTGCTCGATGACCTGGCGAGCGTTAAGCACTGCCATTCTGCCAAAATCCTTGGGAGTAACGTCTATGGAGACTGTACCGCCAACCTCTGCGTTGGAATTGTACTTGATAGCATCGCTGAATACGATGTCGTTTTCAGCCAGCTCCTCAACGTCGTCAGCCACAACGTTCTTTACGGCAAATACTCTGTAAGCGCCTGTCTTTTCATCAACTGCGATCTCAACCTCTTCCTCTCTGCCGACCTTCTTTTTGTATGCTGTCTGCAGTGCGTGCTTGATCGTTTCTAACAAAACGTCCTTATTGATACCCTTTTCCTTTGTGAGGGCATCGATAAGATTCATAAATTCCGGATCCATTATCTACACCTTATCGGAAAAAACCGATTCCTTTCAATATATTCTGCAATTATTCTTAAAAGTGATACACAAGCTTTGCAGCTGCAATATCCTTTAATTCCACACTTACGCTTGCGCCGCCAAGGTTGACCGTGGCAACGTCGTTTTCAAAGCTTTCAAGGATGCCTGTCAGCTTCTTTTCGCCGTTTATGGCGGCAAAAAGCTTTATTTCGATCTCCTTGCCCACAACAGCCGCAAAATGCTTGGGGCGGCTGAGCTTGCGCTCGATACCGGGTGATGACACTGTGAGAATGTAATTCTGCTCAATGGGGTCATCCACGTCCAGAATATCGGATACCTTCTGGCTGAATGCCTCACAATCGTTAAGGGATACGCCGCCTTCTTTATCGATAAAGTAGGTCAAGCGCCAATCAGAGCCCTCTTTCTTGTACTCTACGTCGTACAGATCCAATCCCAGCTCCTCCGCTACGGGCAGAGCCAATTCTTCTGCAATCTGCTTTACTTTGCTCAAAACGTCCTCCAGAATAAAAATACTCAAATAAACACTTGAGAGTGGGTCTCCCCACTCTCAAACGAACAACAGTATTATACCACATTTTCCGTAAAATTTCAATACCCTTGGGCATATATTTTTTCAAAAAATATACAAATGCGGCAAATGAAGTAAAAATAAGATTAAATTTAGTGTATTTTGATGCTTTGAAAATATGTTTGAAAAAATATGTTGACAAACAGCATCGAATAGTGTATCATATTATGCGTAACATGGAATCAGATGCTTGGTGCAATGAGCGGTTTATACAGCTTAGGAGATTGCGCAGGCAAAGACACATATATTTTATTGGAGGTCTCTTATTATGAAGAAACTGAAGATCGGCATTATCGGTTGTGGCGGCATAGCTAACGACCATGCGGAAATGTACAAGCTGATAGCGGAGAGGTACGATAATATTGAGGTGGTTGCACTTGCCGATATAGTTCCCGACAGAGCGAAGGATTTTGGCGAAAAGTGGGGCTTTACAGGCGCAAGAAGCTACAATTCTCATACCGAAATGCTGGAAAAGGAAACGGAGCTTGACGGCGTAAGCATTTGTACATATAACAGACAGCATGCTAATTGTGCTATCGATGCTTTGAACAAGGGTATCAACGTTTTGCTGGAAAAGCCCATGTGCGTAACTCTTGAGGAGGGTATCGAAATGATGAAGGCGGAAAAGGCAAGCGGCAAGATACTTTCCGTAGGCTTCCAGCCCAGATTTCACGCCCAGATGAAAAGAATGAAGGAGATCGTTCGCTCCGGCGAGCTGGGTAAGGTATATTACATCCAGACGGGCGGCGGCAGAAGGCGCGGTATCCCCGCGGGTTCCTTTATTACGGATGCAACGGCTGGTATCGGTGCTATGGGTGACATAGGCTGCTACGCCCTTGATATGGTGTTGGACGCCATAGGCTACCCCACTCCCCTTACGGTAACGGCGTTTAAGTCCGACTACATTGCAAAGGATCCCAAGCAGTTTGGCTGCGCTGACGAGTTTGAGGTGGATGATTTTGCGGCGGCATTTATAAGACTTGAGGGCGGAGTGATCCTTGACTTCAGAATTGCATGGGCGATGAACGTTAACACTCCCGGAGATACCATTATTCTCGGTACTGAGGGCGGTCTCAGAATTCCTTCTACAGGATGCTGGAACAACGGCTTTGATGCTATGACGCTTTACAAGAGCGTTAACGGCGAGGAGATCGAGGAGGTCATCCCCGTGGTGCATCAGGAGTACGACTGCTTCTACGATAAGGTACTCTCATTTGTCAGAGCCATTGAGAACAACGGTCCTGCGCCCGTGCCTACAAGCCAGATCATAAAGAACCAGGCTATTATTGACGGTATCCAGCGCTCTGCGGCTTGCGGCAAAGAGGTAACGATCGATATTCCCGAGGTATAAAGCGGGGACGGTTGACGTTTTTTGTGAAATCAGAAAATTTTTTTCGAATTTTTAAAAAACTTGTTGACAAATAAAAACAAATAGTGTATCATTAACATGTACAAGCAGTTCGAGTAAAAAATGGCAGTTTTAGTGTTAAAAAACAGTTTTTTGTAAAGAAAAAACAATATATTCCATTGCTTTGCTTGAATCGGGAGGACAAAATGGATAGAAAAGTCAGAATTGGTATTATAGGTTGCGGCGGCATTGCTGATGCTCACGCAAACAGATATAAAAAAAGAGAAAGAGAGTACGGCGACGTAGAGATCGTCGCACTTTGCGATATTGCACCTCACAGAGCTGAAGGCTTTGGAAGGATCAAGGATCTGCCCAATGCAAGATGCTACGAAAACCACATAGAAATGCTGGAAAAGGAAGATCTTGACGGCGTAAGCGTTTGTACCTACAACAGAGAGCACGCACGTTGCACCATCGATGCGTTAAAGCACGGTGTAAATGTTGTATGCGAAAAGCCTATGTCAGTAACGTTGGAAGAAGCTGTTGCTATGTGCAAGGCAGAAAAGGAAAGCGGTAAGATTCTTTCCGTAGGCTTCCAGCCCAGATTTGCTTCCGATATGAAGCAGATGAAGGAGATCGTAAGATCAGGCGAGTTGGGCAAGGTGTATTACATCCAGACGGGCGGCGGCAGAAGACGTGGTATCCCCGGCTACACGTTTATTGAGGATTCTACGGCAGGCATCGGCGCTGTTGGTGATATCGGCTGTTATTCCCTCGACATGGTGCTTGATGCGTTGAATTACCCCAAGCCGTTGACTGTAACCGCATTTGTGAGCGACTATTTCGGAAAGAACCCCAACCAGTATAACGAAGCGGACAGATTCTCCGTTGATGACTTTGCAGCAGCATTCATAAGACTTGAGGGCGGCATTGTTATCGACTTCAGAATTGCGTGGGCGATGAACGTTGACACTCCCGGAGATACGATCATTCTCGGTACAGAGGGTGGGCTCAGAATTCCATCCGACGATTGCTGGAACGGCGATTTTAAAGACGATATGACGATGTACAAGACAATAAACGGTGAGAATATCGAGTATAAGATCGAGCGTATGCCCGCCGACAAGAAGCCTCATTGTTGGGACGGCAAGATCGGCTCCTTTGTAGAGGCTATCAAGAACGGCGGCCCCTCCCCCATCCCTTCAAGCCAGATACTTATAAACCAGGCTATCATCGACGCTATGATCAAGTCTGCAAAGCTGGGCAAAGAGGTTGAAGTGGTTATCCCGGAAATATAACACATTGGAAAGGAAGAAAAAATGGATAGAAAATTAAGAATAGGCATTATCGGTTGCGGTGGTATTGCAGAGGCTCACGCAAACAGATATATGCAAAGACAGAGAGAGGTGGGCGACATTGAGGTCGTTGCACTCTGCGATATTATTCCCGGCAAGGCAGAGGAATTTGCCAAGGGTATGGGCATTCCCAACGTAAACTTTTATGAAAACCACGTTGAGATGCTTGACAAGGAGAATCTTGACGGCGTAAGCGTTTGTACTTACAACAGAGAGCACGCACGCTGCACGATCGATGCATTGAATCGCGGTGTAAACGTTGTGTGCGAAAAGCCTATGTCAGTTACGTTGGATGAGGCTGTTGCTATGTGCAAGGCAGAAAAGGAAAGCGGTAAGATACTTTCCATCGGCTTCCAGCCCAGATTTGCTCCCGATATGCAGCAGATGAAGGAGATCGTAAGATCCGGTGATCTGGGCAAGGTATACTACATCCAGACGGGTGGCGGCAGAAGACGCGGCATCCCCGGCGATACATTTATAAAGGATTCAACGGCAGGTCTTGGCGCAGTGGGCGACATTGGATGCTATTCCTTGGATATGGTGCTTGATGCATTGAATTATCCCAAGCCGTTGACTGTTACCGCTTTTATGAGCGATTATATCGGAACAAACCCCGACCAGTACGAGGAAGCGGCAGACTTCTCCGTTGATGACTTTGCAGCAGCTTTCATCAGACTTGAGGGCGGCATCATTATCGACTTCAGAATTGCGTGGGCAATGAACGTTGACACTCCCGGAGATACGGTTATCCTTGGTACAGAGGGCGGTCTGAGAATTCCCTCCGACGATTGTTGGAACGGCGATTTCTGCGGCGACATGACAATGTACAAGACTGTAAACGGCGACAACATTGAGTACACTATCGACCGTTTGCCCGACGATCAGAGGCAGAGCTGCTGGATCGGCAAGATCGGCTCCTTTGTTGATGCTATCAAGACAGGTGGCCCCTCCCCCATTCCTACCAGCCAGATCATAATAAATCAAGCAATTATCGATGCTATCGTTAGATCAGCAAAGCTTGGTAAAGAGGTTGAGGTAGTTATTCCGGAGATCTGATTATAGAATTGAATTAACTGAAATTGGTCAGTGCCGACAGCCGACGGTGTTCCCTCGGCTCTTGGCTGTGATCATTTATCACAGATCAAGTCCACATTATTTCCCTTGAGGTGGGAAAAATTATAGGAGGATAAGAAAATGGGTAAGAAACTCAAGATCGGTATTATCGGTTGTGGCGGTATCGCAGGTGCTCACGCCGGTACATACAACAGAATCATCCAAGAAGACGGTGACATCGAAATCGTAGCGCTTGCCGATATTATTCCCGGCAGAGCAGAAAAGTTCAAAGAGACACATGGCTTTACAAACGCTCGTTGCTACAACTCTCACACAGAGCTTCTTGAGAACGAGGAGCTTGACGGCGTAAGTATCTGTACTTACAACAGACAGCACGCTCGTTGTACTATCGACGCACTCAACAAGGGCGTTAACGTAGTGCTTGAAAAGCCTATGTGCGTAACACTTGAAGAAGGTATCGAGATGATGAAGGCTGAAAAGGCAAGCGGCAAGATCCTTTCCGTAGGCTTCCAGCCTAGATTTGACAGCCAGATGATCCTCATGAAGGAGATCGTTCGTTCCGGCGAGCTGGGTAAGGTATACTACATCCAGACAGGCGGCGGCAGAAGACGCGGTATCCCGGGCAGCACATTTATTGAGGATGCTACGGGCGGTGTAGGTGCTTTGGGTGACATCGGTTGCTACGCACTTGACATGGTATTGGATGCTATCGGCTATCCCAAGCCGTTGACAGTAACAGGCTACACATCCGACTGGTTTGGTAAGAACCCCGCACAGTACAGCGAGGCTGACAGATTCTCCGTTGACGATTTTGGCGCAGGTTTTATCAGACTTGAGGGCGGCGTTATCCTTGACTTCAGAATTGCATGGGCTATGAACGTTGACACTCCCGGAGATACTATCATCCTTGGTACAGAGGGCGGCCTCAGAATTCCTTCCACAGACTGCTGGAACGGTGGCTTTGGCAAGATGACACTCTACAAGACAGTTAACGGCAAGAGCACAGAAACTGTTATCGAGCCTCGTCCTATCGAGAATGATAAGGGCTGCTGGTATGGCAAGCTTCGCTCCTTTATTGACGCAGTTCAGACAGGCGGCAAGTCCCCCATCCCCACAAGCCAGATCATCATCAACCAGGCTATCATTGACGGTATCGTTAAGTCCTCTAAGCTTGGTAAGGAGATCGAGATCGAAATTCCCGAGATCTGATAATCGAATTCTATTGACTGAAATTGATCAGTGCCGACAGCCGACGGTATTCCCTCGGCTCTTGGCTGTGGTCAATTCGACAGATTACTATTGATCGCTGAAATAAAGTACATTATTTTACAAAGGAAGGTAAATAAACATGAAAAACGGTAAGTTTCAGGTAGGTATCATTGGTACCGGTTGGATCGCTGAGGCTCACGCTGAAGCGTACAACAAGATGGATGACGTTGAGATCGTTGCTTTGGCAGATGTTATCCCCGGCAAGACAGAGAGATTTGCTAAGGAATGGGGCATCGAGAATGCAAGACATTACAACAGCCATCTCCACCTCCTCGACAACGAGAAGGAGCTTGATGCAGTAAGTATTTGTACTTACAACAGACAGCATGCTCCCTGTACTATCGACGCACTCCGCAGAGGCGTTAACGTTCTTCTTGAGAAGCCTATGTGCGTAACTC
>JAGBHJ010000161.1 GCA_017935525.1 Clostridia bacterium
GTCGCAATGATGTGATGCTTGCCCACTGTGCCGAAGGCACAACATCATTGCCGTAGGCTACATCATTAGGCGAAGCCGACATCACTTGCCCGTAAGGGCAAGCATCGTTCGGCAGACCTGCTTTATCGCAGGTCGCCGTGCGGTATTGTGCTTTTTACCGCAAAAACAGATAAAACCCGTTTTTATCTATTGCCATTATTGAGGAAATATGGTATAATATAAAGCATAGGTGTGATCTGCAACGATGGAGTTTTATTGTTGCGGATAATACTTTACAATTTTTGTATGGAGGTCTGTTTTGGACGAGGTACCGTTATGGGGCTTTATTCTGATACACGCCGTTGTGGTTGTGTTTAACGCCCTTTTATCGGCAATGAGTGTTTATGTGGCTAATCTTAATGACAGCAAGGTCAAAAAGCTTGCTGAGGATGGGCACAGATATGCCATTGCCATGCTCCACATAGATAACGTGGAGAAGAAGCTTTCTGCGGCGATAGTATTTACCGCAGGTCTGCTCAATACGTTGAGCTATATGTTTGCCGTGCATCCATTCTGCACAAGAGTGGGCAAGGCGATAGCAGAGCAGCTGACAGAACAGCCGTCAGCCCTTGGTAAGGGTGTGGCAGCAGCTGTGGTGGCAGTGCTTGTACTGATAGTGTCCGTTCTTTTGGGTTATTTTATTCCCACGAGAGTGGCACAGGTAAAGAATGATGAAAAGACGGCACGTCAGAGGCAATCTGCCGCACTGGTGCTGTACAGAGCGCTCAAGCCCGTGGTGTGGCTGATGGTAAAGCTTTCCGACTCCGTTGGTAAGGAGTTTGTTGACGAGGACAGCGAGAGTCAGGCTGACATTACGGAGGATGAGATATTGATGATGGTTGACGCCGTTGGAGAGAACGGTGCCATCGAGTCTAACGAAAAGCAGATGATAGAGAATATATTCAATTTCTCGTCAACGACTGCTTCCATGGTCATGACTCACAGAACCAACCTCATAGCTATTCCCGTGGATAAGTCCATGGATGAGGTACTTGAGGTGGTGACAAAGACGGGTAAGTCCCGTTTCCCTGTGTATGATGGGGATATTGACCACATTATAGGTATTCTGATGGCAAGGGATTTTATGATCAACCTGCATTCCGAATCCCCCAAGCCTATTACGGAGCTTTTGAGAAAGCCCTACATAGTGCCCGAAACCATCAAGACCAATGCGCTTTTTAAGAATATGCAGAAGACCAATACCCACATTGCCGTGGTTATTGACGAATATGGCGGCACCAGCGGTATTGTGACTCTGGAGGACCTTTTGGAGGAGCTGGTAGGTAATATCTACGACGAGTCCGACATGGATGAGGAAAAGGGAAATATCACCCGCCTGGAGGAGAACGTGTGGAGGGTAGCAGGAAACGTTGACCTTGAGACCCTTTCCGAGGCGCTCATGATAGACCTGCCCGAGGATGAGGAGTACGATACCATCGGTGGCTTGGTGCTGAGCAATCTTTCCTCATTGCCGGATGACGACGAGCACCCCGAGGTGTTTGCAAACGGCTTGTACATCTACGTTGAGGAGGTACAGAACCGCAGGATCACGTGGGTAAAGGTTTCCCTTGTAATGACGGTGGAAACGTTAAAGGAATCAATGGAAGAATAATAAAGGCAGCGATGCTGTTATTACCCCCTTGCACGGAGGACAGGTGCAAGGGGAATTTTTTGTATGCGGATATCCTCGATGATCCGGAATGCGTTTTTCTTATAAGCCGAATGACCTGTTGCAAAGGGCAGGATCCCGCATTTTTTGACGAAAAAATAAAAAATTCTCCAAATACGTATTGACAAATCAAAAACAATGTTGTAAAATACTGTTAGTTAGATAACTAATTATTTTTTGACGGCACGAGCCGGGAAAGGGGTCATTATGTACGGACCAAGAGGTGGACCGCCTCCCATGAAGGAGGAAAGGGCAAAGGAGCCATTGCCAAAGAATTTTAAGGAGGCAAAGGAATATGTAAAGCGTGTGTGGGGCAGCTTTTTCAAAAGACTGTTCTATATTTATTCCCTTGTGTGGGAAACACGTAAGTGGATATTCTTTGCTATGCTGGGCTTTGCTATTATCAACGGCTTTACACCTGTTATAGGTGCATACATAAGTAAGGCGTTGCTGGATAAGGTGGCTTTTGTTATTGAACATAAGCCTGCTGATGCCATGGCGATCGTTATACCATATTTGGTGCTGCAGTTCAGCTATATATTCATAAACAGCCTGATATCTACCGTATCGGGTATTGTACAGAGAATTGCCAGCGAGCTGGTTACAAACCACATCAAGTTGAAGATATGCCACAAGGCTAAGGAGGTCGACCTCAGAAGCTTTGATATGCCCGAATTCTATGAGAAGCTGGAAAATGCCAACCGTGAGGCGGGCGGCAGACCTATGCAGATATTGAATTCCACGCTTTCCATCGCAAGTACCCTTATCAGTGCGGTAAGCTTTGTGACGATACTTTGGGCAGTATCACCCGTTGCACCGTTGATCGTGGTGCTTATCAGCATACCCAGCGCAGTTGTTAACTTCAAGTTCCGTAAGAAGAACGTTTGGTATATGCGTTGGCACTCCAAGGAAAGACGTCAGATGCAGTATTACTCCGACCTTATCGTAAACAAGGATATGGTCAAGGAGGTAAAGCTTTTCCACCTGGCAGACGGCTTTATAGGCAAGTATCAGGAAGCATTCCTTAAGTATTTCGGCGGAATCAAAAAGCTCATATTCCAGGAGAACGGTATCCATATGGGTCTTTCCGTGTTGTCCGTTGCGGGTATGTGTATACTCTACATAATGATAGTAAACGGAATCGTGGACGGCGAAGGCTTTACCATTGGTGACTACTCGCTCTTTACAGGTGCGCTCAGCTCCATTTCCAACAGCTTTAACTCCATAATCGGCACTACGGTAAGTATATATGAGGGTACTCTGTTCATAGACAACATGATAATGTTTATGAACGAAAAGAGGACCATTGCGCCTACATTGGCAGAGCCTGCTCACGTTGAAAAGAGGATCGAGCATGAGCTCCGTCTGGAGAACGTTGGCTTCCGCTACCCCGGTATGACTTACGACGTTCTGCACGACATCAATCTGACTATCAAGTCCGGTGAATCCATTGTTCTGGTTGGTCTTAACGGTGCGGGTAAGACCACACTTATCAAGCTGCTTACAAGATTGTACGATCCTACCGAGGGTACCATCTA
>JAGBHJ010000162.1 GCA_017935525.1 Clostridia bacterium
AAGCCATGCGGTAAGAGTTTCCGGCGGCGACAGACTCAACTTTATCCCCTCAAACAATTTCTGCCAGAACAACGTGTTCTTTAATCCCTGCACTCACGAGGCTATCAACGCAGGCGGCGGTGTTGGTACTGTGGTATCTCACAATTACCTCCACAACTGCAGAATGGGTTCAGGCGGCGGCAACGAGTGTATTATCGAGTACAACGTCATTGAGGGTGGCGACACCATATTCTGTGACTCGGGTATGATATACGTTGGCGGTGGCGGCTGCTCCGCAAGCTCAAACCATTACAGATACAATTACTTCTTCGGCTTTGTCAAGATGGATTACGGTATCTATTTTGACGATATGTCAAGAGGAATGTATGCATACGGAAATATCGTTGTAGGCAGAGGTGTTAACCCCGGCAGACAGGATATTGACGGCAAGTGGTGGCCTGCAGGCGGCAGAACGTTTAACTTCCACAACGGCGGTGAGCACGTGTTCTACAACAACATAAGCATTGACGCAGGATATTTTGCCTTTGGCGGAGATATTACATACTGGCTGTTTGAACCAAACTGGCAGATGCTGTATGAGTCCATGCTGGGCGGTGCATACGACAAGCGTACGGAAAGATTTATGGGCAGAAATCCCACCTACAAGGATTTTGTTGAGGCGCTTGACCAATATACCGAGGACAGAAAGGATCCCAACTATCAGATAAAGTCCGGCTGGGCGGAAAGACGACTCAGATCTCCTTGGTATAACCATATCGAGAACAACATCATCCTGAGGGCGGACAGACCCTATAAGCTGGACGTGGGCGAGGATTACACTACGGGTCTTGATACAAACTATATCACAAACGACGATCCGGGATTTGTGGATATGGAGAATAAGGATTACAGATTTAAGCCCGACGCCGAGGTGTTCAAGCATATCCCCGACTTTGTACCCCCACCGTTTGAGAGAATGGGTACTGTAAACGACTAATAATTTATAACTGTAAGAGGACGGAGCATTGTGCCCTTTGGGGTACGGTTCTCCTTTTGTTATAAATCGTTAAATTTGGATGAATTTTATGTACTTATATTGATTTTTGCTCCACGGTATGCTATAATATTATGTGACGAATTATATCCGGAGGGTCGCTGTATGGCTGAAAAAACTGATATTATTGTTATTGGCGCAGGTGCGTCGGGCATTATGGCGGCAATCGGGGCTGCTGAGGTGGGGGCAAGGGTAACCTTGCTGGAGAGAAACTCCGCCATTGGCAGAAAGATAAACGCCACGGGCAACGGCAGATGCAATTTTACAAACGAAGACGGCAATAATCTTGGGCATTACTACGCAGGCAACAAGGAATTTGTCAAGGGCGTGCTGGAAAGCTTCCCCGTGGAAAGGATACTGGAGTTTTTTGAGTCCATAGGCGTTGTACCGTGTCTTGAGGACGAGGGCAAATACTTTCCCTTGTGTGGACAGGCGTCCTACGTCAGCGAGGCGCTGGAAAGAAAGCTTGCAAGCCTTGGCGTAACGGTGGAAAAGGGCGTTAAGGTTGAGGAAGTCAAGGCGGATAATAACGGCGTGACTGTGAGAGCAGAGGGCAAGACGTATTACGGCAAGGGCGTGGTGATCTCCGCAGGGGGCAACGCCGCACCCGATACCGGCTCCGATGGCAACGGATACGGGCTTGCAAGGGCGCTGGGGCACAGGATAGTTGAGCCCATGCCCATAATAGTGCAGATGAAAACAAAGGGCGGCTTTTACAAGAGCCTTTCGGGCTTGAGGGTAAAGGCAAACGTGACCCTTGAGGCGGACGGCAAAGAAGTGCGGACGGAGTACGGAGATCTGATGTTCTTTGATTACGGAATATCGGGGCCTCCCGTGTTCCATATCAGCTGTGAGTACGCATATATCGCATCAAGGGCAAAGCAGATATTCTGCTTGCTGGACATAGTGCCACAGATAAATGAGGCTGAGCTGGAAAGACTTTTGACCTGCCAAAGCAAGGTGATGTCAAACTCCGTGGAGGAGATGCTGGCAGGGATAATAAATAAAAAACTTATTCGTCTGGTGCTGGAGTCGGCAGGCGTGGCGGGCAATAAGCCTGCGGGTGTGCTTTTACCAAAGGAAATAAAGCAGATAGCATCGGCGCTCAAGGGCATCAGAGTTGTGCCCACGGGTACCAAGGGCTGGGAAAACGCCCAGGCAACTGCAGGAGGAGTGACGCTGGAGCAGGTGGACCCGAGGACGTTAAGGTCAAGGCTTAACGGCAAAGTGGCTTTTTGCGGTGAAATATTGGACGTGCAGGGGGATTGCGGCGGCTACAACCTTACGTGGGCGTGGGCAAGCGGTCATCTTTGCGGCGTAAGGCTTGCGGAGGCAGTTTGTGAAGGCAGAAAATAAGAGAAAAATATACACCGTGCTGTCCCTTGTGGCGGTGATACTGCTGCTGGCGTTTATAACGTACAGAATGTGGGACAAATTCAGTCAATTCGGCAACGATCCACAGCGCTTTCGAGAGGTGATAGAATCCTTTGGCTGGGCAGGCTGGCTGGTGGCTTTTGGAATACAGTTTTTGCAGGTGCTGGTGGCTTTTATCCCCGGTGAGGCGGTGGAGATAGGCTTGGGCTACGCCTTTGGCACGTTGAGGGGGCTTTTGCTGTGCTACCTTGGCGTGGTGGCGGCGTCGGCGTTGATATTTGTGCTGACAAAAAAGATCGGCGTCAAAATAGTGGAAACATTTGTATCTCTGGACAAGCTCAACAGCTTAAAGTGGTTGAGCACGGAAAAGAAATTAAAGACCATGATATTTGTGCTTTACTTTATACCGGGCACTCCAAAGGATCTGATAACCTATTTTGTGGGAATGACTAATATCAAGCTCCACGAGTTTTTGATAATATCCTCCGTGGCAAGATTGCCCAGCGTGGTGTCCTCCGTTGTGGGGGGTGCGCTGACGGAAAACGGCAAGTGGGTTTCTGCGGCGGTGGTATTTGGCGTGACGATGGTGATAAGCCTTGCGGGCTTATTGATATATTCAAAAATAACAAAGATAAGAGAGAGGAGAGACAAGTCAGATGATGAAGCTGAAAAGGCTTAACCGCGGTGCGGTGATGCTGTTGGTAGTGCTGGTGCTGGTGGCAGGCGTTTTCGGATACGATATGTCCATGGAGGCAAAGCACCGCAAGGAGGCGGAAAGGATAGTTACCGAGCTGGTTGAGGCGTTCGCTAAATACAGATCTCTTAACAAAGAGGTAAAGGGAGATCTGAACTGGAATTGGACTGTTAGCACACAAAACGGACAATTTGTTGGAGAGTACGAGGATAGAGTAAATAAGCATATTGACGAGTACAGACAGCTGCTTAAAAAATACACCTACCGCATGGAAAATGATATTGACGGCAAGGCGTGGGAAACAAAAATAGAGGACACAGTACAGCGCGCAAAGCGTTATATATACATGAGGGTGTATTCCTCAATAGGCGCTACGTCGTATGAGGTGACTAATTATTCCGAGGATATGGTGGATACCGTTATTGCGCCCAGATTCAGGATAAACAGAGATCACACGGAAATGTCCATAAAGATGAGATTCAGAATAAAGTG
The DNA here is from genome assembly GCA_017935525.1 of Clostridia bacterium. Classification (GTDB taxonomy): domain Bacteria; phylum Bacillota; class Clostridia; order HGM11327; family HGM11327; genus SIG351. The sequence goes on from JAGBHJ010000162.1 coordinate 3,594, forward strand.
CGGCAAGGTTTCCAACACCGTGGACGATACTTACCACTTTGTAAGAGGTAAGGACGGCAAATGGTACATAACGGAGCCGGATATTTCGGCATTGAAGATATGAGGTCAGCTATGGAAAAGATACTTGAGATAAAGGAGCTTACAAGATCCTTTGGCAATAAGGTCGTGGTGGACCATATATCCTTTGACGTAAATTCGGGAGAGATATGCGGATTTTTGGGGCCTAACGGCTCGGGAAAAACTACCACCATCAAGATGATAGCGGGAATGCTTTTCCCAGACAGCGGCACAATAAGCGTCTGCGGGCACGACGTGGAAACGGATTTTGAGGCGGCAATGGCAAACGTCGGCGGTATCGTTGAAAATCCCGATTCCTACGGCGATTTTTCCGGCAGGATGAATCTGGAGCTTGCGGCAAAGGTGAGAGGCGTAAGCGAAAAGAGGATAGACGAGGTCATCCGCATAGTTGGGCTGGAAAACAGAATAAACGAAAAGGTAAAGCGCTATTCCTTGGGTATGAAGCAGAGGCTGGGAATTGCCCACGCACTTTTGAGCGAGCCCAGGTTTTTGATGTTTGACGAGCCCACAAACGGCCTTGACCCTGCGGGCATAAGGGATTTCAGAAGAACCATAAAGCGTCTTGCTCATGAGGAGGGTATAGGCGTGCTTGTGTCCAGCCACATGATGACGGAAATGGAGCTTCTGTGCGACAAGGTGGTAATTATCGAAAAGGGCAAGCTGATGGGCATCAGCGACATCGACTTGTTCAAAAACGGCGCTGCCGAGGGCGATGTGATGCAGTACAAGCTGGTGGTTTCTTCCGCAGATGATGCACGTCGCATTATAACGGAAAAGCTTGGCGACGTTGTAAGGGACGTCAACAGAAAGGCAAGGAGCAGTAAGGAGCTTTGGGAGGTCGATATCGAGGTGGAGGAGGATGACATCCCCATGCTGGTAAAGGCACTTGTTTGTGAGGACGTTGAGGTATGGATGGTTGAGCCCATGGGCGTAAGCCTTGAGGATGCGTATATCAATGCGACGGGAGGTGGCGCGATTGGCTAAGTTCAAAGCAGTATTTTCCAACGAGATGAGGAAGATATTCCACAAAAAATACGTGACTCTTATGATCGTGCTGGTTTACGTTGTTGCTACCGCACTTGGCCTTGTGCTCAGCGCAGGGCACGAATACGTCAATGACGACGTTGACGCTCAGCAGAATTACGAAAACGCCATAGAGGATAAGCGTGAGCTTGGAGCGTGGCTTGACGAGCAGGACGAAATATTCGCCGCAAACGGCGTTACGGTGCTGACAAGCACCACGGGAATGTTCTATCTGGATAAGCTGGGAGTGTATGCCCGTGCTTGTACCCTTATCGAGGAGGTAGAGGAGTATGGTCTGGGCATAATGGTCAACGATTACAGACGTGAGGTTCTGGATATGATCAATATGCTGAAGCGCAGGCTGATCTGCTACGACAGAATAAAGGATTACACCATCACTGCGGAGCTCAAGGGCAAGAGGGAGATGATATGCCCCATATTTGACGAGGCCGACAGAGCAAAAAATTACGAGGAGATGGAAAGACTGGAAAAGGGACTGTCCGTTGATGGATTTGCAGCATATATTGAAATGAAAAAGCAGGATATTAACGACCCCAAGGGTAACCCTGTGATCGGAGGCATTGCTTCTGCCACAAACGTAAGGCAAAAGGCATTTTACCGAGATACCATCCTTGAGATATTGGATATCATGCTGGAGCAGAACATTACGGGTGAGTACCCGTCCCATGCAAAATTCCATCAGGATGCCGGCAGACTGGTGGAGGTGAAATGGTTCCTGCACGAGAATATAAAGACCTTTGGCGGAGATGAGCTTACGGCTGACACCAGAAAGGCGCTGGAGGACGAGGCTGCAACCATAGAGAATAAGATGCACAGCGGTTATTACAACCGCGGCAAGTGGCTCAATGACGAATTCACCAAGGATGGCACCATAGTGGTGGCAAGGCTGATGCTTTTTGTGGGCAATATTCTTATAACTCTATTGGTGATGATAATTGCGGCAGGTATAATTTCCAAGGAGATAGAAACGGGTGCAGTCAAGATGCTTATAATAGTGCCCGTAAAGCGCTGGAAGATATATTCCGCAAAGGTTCTGTCCCTGGCGCTGATCGCAACAGCTATGACGGCGGTGCTGGCAGGTTGGGTGATAGTGCTGATGGGCATCGTGTTTGGCTTTGGCGAGCTGCATCTGTACACAAGCTCGTGGGGCGTGCTGAGCTTTGAGGCTTTTGTGCTGCTCTATGCGCTGCTGCAGCTGTTATCAACGCTGTGGTATATGATGGTGGCGGTAAGCTTTTCCACAATAATCAGAAATACCGCAGGCAGCATCACTGCGGGCATCGGATTGCTGGTGCTGTCATTGGTTGGCATGATATTTGGCGATACGGTAATGAACCCCGCCATTCTGTCCTACGTGCCGTCTATTTGTGCGTCCACGTTGGCGGACAGCGTGCTGCCTCATCTGTGCAAAATGACGGACTATGAGTCCATAGCGTGCTTTGGCGTTGAGCTGGGCTTTGACGGCATATTTACACTGTGCTACGTGGCAGTTTTGCTGGTGGGTATGGTGTGGTCCGCAAGGGATTCCTTCTGCAGAAGGGATATAAAATAAGAAACGGAGATCACTATGGCAAACAGATCATTGTGTGGCAAAAATATATTTTTTATAGGCATAGGCGGCTCAAGCATGAGTGGCCTTGCCATGCTTTTGAAAAAAGAGGGCTACAACGTGTCGGGCTCCGATATGCAGACCTCTGTTAAGACGGAGCATTTGGAGGAAAGTGGCATAAAGGTCTTTATAGGCCACAGCGCGGATAATCTGGTCAGCTGTAATGCCCAGACCGTGGTCTATACAGCCGCAATAGCTGATACAAACCCCGAGCTGTGCTATGCAAGGGAAAAGGGTATTCCGTTGATGAAGCGCAGCGAGCTTGTGGGGCTTATAATGCGCAGGTACAAAAACGCAGTTGGCATTTCCGGCACAAAGGGCAAGACCACGTCCACGTCCCTTTTGTCCACGGTGCTGATAGAGTGCGGCAAGGAGCCGTCCTGTCTGATAGGAGGAACGTCAAAAAACCTCAGAAGCAATTACAGGGTTGGCACAGGCGACGTGATAGTGGCGGAGTCCTGCGAATATCAGGACAGCTTTTTGGACTTTGCACCTACGGTGGCGGTGATACTCAACGTTGAGCTGGAGCATACGGATTATTTTAAGAGCATGGAGCAGCTGGAGGAGTCCTTCGTAAGGTTTGCGGAAATGATACCCGAGGACGGCTTGGCGGTGGGATCTGCGGATTGTAAAACTACGGTGGAGATACTTTCCCGAGTGGCAAGGCCAAAGGTGACGTTCGGAATAAAAAATGAAGCCGACTACATGGCAAAAAACATCACCACAAACAAGGACGGCACACTTTCCTGCGATATTTACGTTAAGGGTGAATATAAATGCCGTGCAGACGTGCCCATATACGGCGAGCATAACGCATACAACGTGTTGGCAACCTTGGCGGTGACTGACTATTTTGGTATCCCGACGGAGGAGGCTGTAAACGCCATGAAGGCGTACCAAGGCACGGGCAGACGGTTTGACTATTACGGCTCCGTTGGCGGTGCAGACGTGTATGACGACTACGCCCACACTCCCGACGAATACAGAGCAGTTATCTCTGCCGCAAGAGGTCTTTGCCCCACAAGGCTTATAACCATATTCCAGCCTCACACGTTCAGCAGGTCCATAGACTTTTTTGACGAAACGGTGGACGCCTTTGCCGATTGTGACAAGGTGATAATGCTTGATATTTACGCCGCAAGAGAGATAGACGACGGCAGGATACATTCAAGGGATTTTGCTGATGCAATGCAGAAAAAGGGCTATGACGCCATGTACCTGCCAAAATACGAGGAGGTTGCCGACTACGTGGAGCAGATAGCACGCAAGGGCGACATCGTGCTGGTTATTGGTGCGGGACACAGCAATAAGCTTTGTGAGATGATAGTGGCAAGGGGCGAGCCCACCACACAGATACACGGAGATTGAGGAATGAGAGTAATAGGAATAGACCCCGGCTTGGCGCTTATGGGCTTTGGCGTGGTGGAAAGTGACGGATACAGATTTAAGGTGCTGGACTACGGAGTGCTGGAGACCCCTGCACACACCAAGGACGGGGACAGATTGCTCTGCCTTTTTAAGGGCTTGAACGAGCTTTTTGAAAAATATCAGCCCGACGCGGTAAGCGTTGAGGAGCTCTTCTTTAACAAAAACGTCAAAACTGCCATTGCGGTTGGCCAGGCGAGGGGTGTGGCGCTGTTGGCGGTGACAAATTTTGGCATTCCTCTGTTTGAGTACACTCCATTGCAGGCAAAGCAGGCGGTGGTTGGCTACGGCAGGGCGGAAAAGCAACAGATACAGCACATGGTCAAGACCATTCTTAATCTTAAGGAGATACCGAAGCCCGACGATGCGGCGGACGCGCTGGCAATAGCAATAACCCACATAAACAATGCGGGAATGATACGAAAGACGAGGTAAATATGTACTCATACATAAAGGGTGTCTATCAGGGCATTGATGACGACAAGATAATAATTGAGGCAGGAGGCTTGGGGTACGAGATAAGCGCCCCGGTAAGCGTGTTTGCCGCCATGCCGGAAAAGGGAGAGATAATAAAGCTCTACGTCAGCCAGATAATAAGGGAGGATTCCCACGAGCTGGTGGGCTTTTCCGACAAGGAGCAGAAAAAGATATACTTAAAGCTCTTGGGAGTGTCGGGCATTGGTCCAAAGGCTGCTCTTGCCATACTTTCCGTGTTGACGCCAAGGGAGATAGTAAAGGCTGTGGCGGAGAATGACTACAAGGCGATAGCCAGAGCCAATGGCGTCGGCGCAAAGATCGCCCAAAAGGTGGTGCTGGAGCTTAAGGGCAAGGTGGACAGATCCGCATTGGACGAGATGAGCGCCGCAGAGGACAGGGACGAGTACGACGATCCCATCTATACGGAGGCTTTGCAGGCGTTGGTGGCTCTGGGCTTTCAGGCAAATGAGGCAAAGCCCGTGCTTAAGGGCTTGACTGCAAAGACCAGCAGAGAGCTGATACGCATGGCGTTGGCAAAGCTGGGGAGTAAGATATAAAAATTAAAATTATTTGAAAAAAGAGGGTTGACAATACCCTCTTTTTGTGTTATAATCTATATGAGTAGAATTAGAAGACTTTGAATTTTAACTAAATCGAAATTAAATGAGGGAGGAGTGATTACATGAGGATTAGAAAAATGCTGAATCTGTTTGCTGTATTATGCATTTTGCTGACATCGCTTATGACGGGCTGTGATCCCGAGGCAACGTCCACTCCCGTCGCTTCCACCACTCCTGTGCCATCACCCACCGGACATTCCCACGCTATGGCGTACAAATGGACGGTAAAGCCCTCCTGCACAAACGAGGGATATGATTACTACTCCTGTGTATATTGCGATTACACCGAGCTGAGAAATTACGTTGAGGCTTACGGCCATAACTGGGAGGATCTGCAATGTACAAGATGCGGTCAGCCCGGGGACGGCTACGGCAGGACCTACAAGGTGTTGGAGGACGGCACCTGCATGATGACCTATTACGGCTACCATGATGCGATCGTGGGTGGGGACGTAATGATGATCCCGGAGTCGATAGACGGTTACTCTGTGTCATCCATAGGAGAAAACGCCTTTAAGTACAAGTACGTCAATTCTTTGATAATCCCC
>JAGBHJ010000163.1 GCA_017935525.1 Clostridia bacterium
CAGACATTCCGCATTTGCCACAACTGAAGCCTTGTCCAATGTGATAGTAGGCTCTGCATTGGGATCCCATGACTGTGTTCTTGTAAGCTCAAATACAACTTCGCGTGTCATATATCCCGCAGTCTCGACCTTAGCAAGAATTCTGTACGGATCCTGAGAAATAGGTGTCTGAATAGTAATGCTGAATTCGCCCGTTTCTTTATTGAGGTATGCTTCCGTATAATCCTCGCCGTTGATATATACCTTACTGCTCTTATCAACAATAAATGAGATAGTAGTTGTAGAGGAGAATATCTCTGTCACCTGGGATGAGGGGGATACCAGCTCAAAGGGAGCAGAGGGAGTAGAAATCTCCTTGACAGTTACGTTTTCAACGTAATCCTTAAATCCATCCTTTTGTATGATGATGGGGAGAGTAGCGTCAAAGGACTGTCCCGCCTGAACGTCGCTGGGTCTGTACAGTCTGTAAATATCGGTCTCTGAAACAGTAATCTGCACCGCACCGTCCTCTACAGGATACTGGTTATTCATCACGTAAACCATTTCGCCCTGAGTAGTGATGGCGATAGTAAATACCTTGTTACCGTTTTCGTCAAAGTCGCTGTAAACAAGGATTTCGGTATCAAAATTGGAGGTAGAGGGTGATTCCGTTACTGAAGGTCCGGGTGTTGCACCGGGTGAGCCGGAGAATATCATATCCAGCAGTCTGCCCGTACCCCATATAACCAGCAGAGCAACAAGAAGCAGAGCCAGCACGGGCACAAGCTTTGTAACGTTGATCTCAAACTTCGGCTTTTTCTTTTGCTGAGGGTACTTCGGCTTGGGCTGTGGAGCCTTTTTGGGCTTGGGAGCCTCATCCTCATAAGCAGAGCTGTAATAGGATGCAGTTTCCTGAGGCTCATCATACTCCTCCTCAACCTCGTCCTCATATTCTTCGTAAAGCTCCTCGGGTGCTTCCTCTGCAGAAATATCCACAGGGATGATCTCGCCGTCGTCAGCCACAGATTCCTCGTCGGCTTCTTCGGGCTGGGGAACGTCGATCTCCTCATCCTCCTGCTCCTCAAGCTCAAGCAGGATCGGCTTTACTTTCTTTTCTTCATCGCGGTTTGTCTTTTTCTTAAGCGGTGTGCCGCAGTTATAACAGCAGTTGAAATTGTCGTTATTCTTTGTTCCGCAATGCTCACAAACGATCATATATACTTCCTCCGTCAGAAATTTATTTTTGTATATCTATTATATCAAAGATTGTCAAAAAATGCAAATGTTTTTTGCTGTTTTCCCTGCGATTATCCGATATTTTTACTTCTTTTTGCAAAAATCCTACTTTTTTGTAAAAAATGAGGTTATTTGTAATGAAAAATTCACGGTTTTATGGTATAATATACATATAGCAAATAGATAAGGAGGTCGGCAATATGCCCGACGGTATTTTTAATTCCAACGATGAACACAAAAGACTTTCTATGAAGGTCAAGAATGACGTTTTTTATGAGATGGCAGTAAATAACCCCACATCGGGTGCCTCCATGTTTTTCGGCGCGTATATGGCGCTGTTTATAGTATGTGCAGTTTGTTCGTTTGCACTCCTGTTTTTTGGCTTCGGCAGTATTCTTTCAATGCTGTTGGCTATCGTATGTGCGGCGCTCAGCGCATTCTTTTACACCATGGCGCAGAACGTAAGGGTGGAGTATGACTACACCTTTACAAACGGTACTCTTGATATTGCCAAGATACTTAACGAGAAAAAGAGAAAAAAGGTAGCCTCCATAGACGTCACAGCTATTTTGGAGATGAAGCCCATCACATCCGACGCATTTCAAGCACACTTTGAAAACAGAAAGATCAGAAAGGTCAATCTGTTCCTCAACAGAGGCGAGCATCTTTATTATATGCTCTTTGTCAAGGACGAAGAAAAGGTAATCGTCGTTTTTGAACCCGACCAACGTATGCTGGAGTGCATGAAGATGTTCAACCAGGATAATATTGAGATAGGATGAGAGGCATTTTGTACTGACAATGGACAGAATATTCTATTTTGACAATTCAGCCACCACAAAGCCCTGCCAAGAGGCGGTAAACGCAATGGTGGAGGCGGCGGAATGCTTTGGCAATCCGTCATCCCTGCACAAGCTGGGCATCAATGCGGAAAATATATTAAAATCCGCCAGAAAGACCATTGCCGCATCCCTTGGCTGTGAGGATAAGAACATTTACTTTACATCCGGCGGCACGGAATCAAATAACATAGCCATACTGGGCACAGCCTTCAGAAAAAAGAGCATAGGCACCCACGTCATCACCACAAGGACCGAGCACCCCTCTGTGCTGAACGCATTTGAGCATCTTGCATCCCTTGGCTGGACGGTATCGTACCTTGACGTGGATAAAAACGGTATTATCAGCTTGGATCAGCTCCGTTCATTGATGACGCCAAAGACAACGTTGGTCAGCATTGCGCACGTCAATAACGAGATCGGTTCCCTGCAGCCCATAGAGCAGGCAGGGGCAATAATCGCAAAGGCTTCCCCCAGATGCTCGTTCCACGTGGATTGCGTACAGTCCTATATGAAGATACCGCTGAACTTAAAAAGGGCACAGGTCTCCCTTGCATCCATCAGCGCCCACAAGGTCCACGGCTTTAAGGGCACGGGAGCGCTTTACGTTGCAAACGGTGTCAACGTCGATAACGTCAATTATGGCGGCGGGCAGGAAAGAGGTCTTCGCAGCGGAACGGAAAACGTGGCAGGCATTGCGGCATTTGCGGCGGCTGTAACCGCTGACAGGCAAAAGATCGCCAAGGGCGGATTTGAGCACTTAAGATCAATGCACTCAATACTCCATGACGCCATTGCAGAAAGGGATAACATTACCGTAATGTGTGACAGAGAGCATTCTGCCCCGCACATCATAAGCATTTCCGCAAAAAACGTAAGGGGAGAGGTACTGCTCCATGCGTTGGAAAACAAGGGATTTTACGTCAGCACGGGCTCTGCTTGTTCATCCCATAAGCAGAACATCAGCCACGTGTTGAAGGCAACCGGTACAAGCCCCGAGGTCGCATCGGGTGTAATAAGAATAAGCACGTCCTTTGACAATACGGAGGACGAGGTCAGAGCGCTTGTGGCGGAGCTTGATAACACCATAAGCGAGTTGGAAAGATATTCACAAAAATAGGAGGAATTATGGATTCAATACTTATAGCTAAATACGGCGAGATATTCTTAAAGGGACAAAACAGACCCTTTTTTGAAAAGTGCTTGTTGAACAACATCAGACATGCACTTGCACACCTTGACGGAGTTGATATCCACAAGGAGGTAGGCAGATTTTACATCACGTCCGACGTTCAGACAGAGGATGACATTATCGACGCCATCAAGAACATATTCGGTCTTACGTCCATTTCCGTGGCTTGTAAGATACCCTCGGAAATGCCCGATATCGAGGCAAAGCTGATCGAGGTGGCTGGCAATCTTATAAACGAGATGGGCAAGGACCATATCAGATTTAAGCTGGAAACAAAGAGAACTAACAAGCTTTTCCCCATGGGTTCCATCGACGCATCCCGTCATCTGGGCGGCGTGCTTCTGGATGCATATCCCGACGTGCTTGAGGTTGACGTGCATGACCCCGAGCTGACGATCAATCTTGAGATCCGTGACGAGACCTTTATTGTTGAAAGAAACATCAAGTGCCTTGGCGGTATGCCCGTAAGCTCCGCAGGTAAGGGCTTGCTGTTGCTCTCCGGCGGTATCGACAGCCCTGTGGCGGCTTATTTTGCCGCTAAGAGAGGCATTGATATTGAGGCAATACATTTCCACAGCTATCCTTACACCTCCGACAGAGCCAAGGAAAAGGTTATAGACCTGTTGAAGGCTGTCAAGCCCTACTGCGGCAAGACAAGGATGTTTGTGGTTTCCTTGACAGAGATCCAGCGCGAAATACACGAAAAATGTCCCGAGGAATACATGACGATCCTCACAAGACGCTTTATGATGAAGATCGCAGACAGAGTGGCAAAGGAAAACAACTGCAAGGCTATCTTTACGGGTGAAAGCCTCGGTCAGGTTGCCAGCCAGACCATTGAGGGACTTACCGTTACAAACAATGCAACAGAGCTGCCCGTACTTCGTCCCCTTATCTGTATGGACAAGCAGGAGATAATCGACATTGCTATGAGGATAGGTACTCACGACATCTCCATCCAGCCCTTTGAAGATTGCTGCACTGTATTCCAGCCCAAGCATCCCGCAACAAAGCCCCAGCTGGAAAAGGTACTGGAGGCAGAAAAGCTGCTTGACTGCGATGCGCTTATCGAAAAGGCAATGGAGACAGTAGAGCTTTATATTAACTGATATGGTATCAAAAGACAAATATATCAAAGATCCGTGTGGCACCTTATCCATCCCTTATTACAAGGCGAGCAGGGTAGAGGTGCCACCTCATATAAGTATCATCCACAACAAGGATCTTACGCCCAACGACCTTATTGGGTATAGTGACGACGTATATTTCAGACTCTATCATTCGTTAAAAGATATTCCAAAGAAACCCGATATAGGTGACCTTGATCTGCTTGACGCCACGGACGACGATACGGAGGATATGGTCAACATTATAAACGCGTCATACCCCGATATAAGAGTTACCCGCCAACAGCTGGAATCCATAAAGCTGATGGACGTTTACAGATCTGAGTTATGGATAAAAATAACGGATAATTACGGAAATTGCGTCGCTTGTGCAATAGGCGAGCTTGACAGTGAATTCAACGAGCTTTCCATAGAATGGGTGCAGGTGCTTCCGCAATACAGACGAAAACGGCTCGGCAAGGCGCTTGTGACAGAATTATTAAGACGTGGAAAAGCCATCGGTGCAGAGTTTGCAACGGTTGCAGGAAGGATCAACTCACCGTCACAGCCCGTATATCTTTACAGAGCCTGCGGATTTGACGGTGACGATATCTGGCACGTGCTAACAAAGAGCACAGATAAATACTGATAGATTATTACGGAGTTAAATATGAGAGAATCATACACAAATTACGATATCAACAAATGGATGTGGTATTGCTTTGAGCATCCTGCAGAATTGCCCTTTGGCTTTACGTACAACGGCAAAAGATACGAGGGCTTTTCGCTGAAGGATTTTGAGCTGATATCCCGTTCTCATACAAAAAAGAGAAAACCGGACGAAAGAGAAAACCTTATATTCAAGTTTCTCCTTGACGGATGTCTTGAAATAACGCTGGACTGCAAAACATACACAAACAGAGGCTTTTGCGAGTGGACGGCATGGTTCAAAAACGTATCTGACCACAACACGGGCATTATATCAGACCCCTGCACAACACTTGAATTTGTTGGCGAAAGACCCGTATTAAAGGGCATTCTGGGAGACCACGGAAACGGTTACCGCCCGTACAGTATTGACCTTACAACAATGCCTGCGGTATTTGACTCCATCGGCGGCAGAGCAACTCACATCAATTTCCCGTATTTTAACCTGGAATACGGCGACGGCGGCTCCATGCTTGCCATCGGCTGGGCAGGCACGTGGCACGCGGATTTCCTTTTCGACGGAGTTAAAACAGTATGTCATCTCAGCTCTGTGCAAGGCCTGAACACGTACCTTAAGCCCGGAGAAAGCATACGTACGGCGCTTTTTGTCCGCGGTGACTACACAGTAAGGGACGAGCATTACGCTACAAACTTCTGGAGAAGCTGGTTTATTGAGTGCAATATGCCCAAAGCCGACAAAACAGGCGCCGCCATTGAGCCCTTTTCCACCTGCTGTATTGCAGGAGATACGGGGTTGCCAAATTCCGACGGCAGTATATCCGAAAGGCATTTTACATGGCGCCCGAGCCTTGAAAAAATGCTTGAAGAAAAGATCGATATCAACTTCCGCTGGTTTGATGCCGGCTGGTATATCGCACCCGACGGCACTTCACCCGAAACCGACTGGTGGGGTACTGTTGGAACTTGGGAGCTGGACAAAAACAAATGGCCCGACGACACATTCCTGCAATCAACTGAATTTGCAAGACAGCACGGCATGAAGACATTGATGTGGTTTGAGCCAGAAAGAGTTACCAACCCCGATAATCTGGTCAAAAATTACGGCTATAAGCGGGAGTGGGCTATTGAGATGGAAAACATAGACGGAATTGCCAATAATATTGGCGACCCTGCATGCTATCGCTGGACGTTGGATCGCATCACAAAGACACTAAAGGAAAACAAGGTAGAAATGTACCGCGAGGATATCAATATCACTCCTGATGATCTTTGGATCCATCTGGACGCCAAGGAGGGCGAGGGAAGACGCGGTATTACGGAATGTAAGGATATAGATGCCCATTATCGTATGTGGGACGAGATAATAAAATGTACTCTCAGCTACGGCGGATGCGGATTTGTGGATTCCTGCGCCAGTGGAGGAGGTAGAAACGATCTTGAGTCAATGCGCAGAGGCGTACCTATACTCAGGAGCGATTCTGACAGAACCACCATTGCAAAAGACTTTCCATGACAAGCTCATTCAATAAATGGATACCATTTTGCGGTGCTGCAACGAAGGAAAAGGCACATGAACTGATCTTTAACGGCGTTGATGATGAATACACGTGGAGAGGCTCATATCTGCCCATTCTGAACGTTTCTGCCCAGTTTGCACAAGACCCAGATCAGGATTTTGACAAATTGAGGTTTGGAATAAACGAGTGGAAAAGCATCAATAAGTACCTCTTAAAGGAGTTCTATCAGCTGACGCCATGGCACACACCGGAGGACGTTTACAGCTTTACTGCGTACGCCTTTTACGATGAGGAGGCAAAGGACGGCGTTTTGTTTGCATTCAGACAGGAGCAAGGCTTCAGCGACACGCTGTTCGTTTCATTGCCTTTCGTAACTGAAGGACAAACGGTAACGTTGACAGACGAAGACACAAAGGAAGTAATCACAGTATCCTACGACCAACTGAAAAAAGCGCCCTTGGCGCTCAAGCTGCCAAACAGAAGAATGGCAAAGCTTTACAGGATCAATACAATTGAATAAAATAAAACTCTCACAGTGTAATATGCATTGTGAGAGTTTTTTGTCTTATAGATTTGCCGATTCCGACGATTTGCGTCGTCAAAAGAGAAGAAGTGGCATATATTTATATTTCTTCGCAAAATCATTGTTTTGCGAAGAAATGTGCCTGTTTTACGGCTTTTCAGCCTCTTTCCGCTGATATGGCGTCCGAAAGGGCTATAAACTGCTCTATGGAGAGCTTTTCGCATCTTTCGGTGGGTTCAACGCCTATTGTGCTCAATGCGTGCGTGATCTCATCCTTTGAAAGGTTTATTTTCGGCACGGAAGAAAGTGAGTTCAACAGTGTCTTACGTCTTTGCATAAACGCACCCTTGACGATCGCCTTAAACAGCTCGTTGTCCTTTGC
>JAGBHJ010000164.1 GCA_017935525.1 Clostridia bacterium
CCAGAACACCTGATAAAAGCGGCAAGTACATCTACAAGGGAAGTGTGAGGGAAAGACTGGAGTCAGAAAAGCCCGTAAAGGCTTATTCCTACATTCCCATGGCGGTAGCGTTTTTAATTCTTGCGGGATATATGGCGTTGGATATGCTCGCATAAGGGTTTTGAGGGGCAAAAACGGACAAAATTTACAAAATGTTAAAATTTCCCTATTGAAATATGTAGACAAATGTGATAATATTTACTCAGTATGAATTTTTTATGACACGGAGTACATAATTCCGTGGGCTGGAGGTAATATGTTTTCACTCAGAGCAGATGGCAAGAGGGTAAAGAAGAATGTTGATAATATGTATATTATCGCTCCCTACTTTATGGTTGACAGGAGCGATGCCTGCAATGCGGTAACTGTAAGGCTACCGTATCAGCCTATACACGAATACGTTATAGAAAAACGTAAAGAGGGCGAGCAGCTCAGCTACATGGCGGTGCTTATTGCGGGCTTTATACGTGTAATATCGGAGCACCCATTCCTCAACAGATTTGTCGTTAATAAGAAGATATACGCAAGGAATGAGGTTGCCATCGGCATGGTAGTGCTCAGAAATGGTGAGGATGCACAGGCGTCAATGGGCAAGATGAAGTTTGAGCTGACGGATACGCTTTCCGACGTCAACCGCAAGATAAACGAGTACGTTGCCGCAAACAGGCATAACGACGCCAACGAAACTGACAAGATAATGGGCGCATTGCTGAAGATACCGGGCATTCTTAATTTTGCCACCACAATATTGAGATTTGCCGACAAGCACGGTCTGCTACCCAAGGCGATAGTTGACGCCAGCCCGTTCCATGCAACGTTGGTAATAACAAACCTTGCCAGCATCAGAACAAACCACATATTCCATCACGTGTACAACTTCGGTACTGTTGGCGGTATATATTCCATCGGTAATATGGAGGATATCCCAAAGATGAAAAATGGTGAGATCGTGCTGGAAAGACAGATGCCTCTGGGCATTATGTGCGACGAGAGAATAGGTGACGGTCATGCGTACGCAAGGGCGTTTGCCTCATTGCAAAGATATATGAAGAACCCAAAGCTACTTGAAACTCCTCCCAAGCCCGAGGATATCAAGGTGGACTTTGATTTTTCCAAGAAAAAGAAATAAAATTGTTTACGGAGTAGCCAAATGGACGTTGGAAGGGTAATAGTTGATTGTATAGTTGGTATCTCGCTGGTGTTTTGCGTGGCATATCTTGTTGCTGCAGCAAGGAAGGCAAGCGAGAAACGGGCAAATGTGCCCGTGGGAGGCTTTGTTGCAAGGCATGACGTTTGCGTGTCATACGAGGACAGCGTGCAGACAATGGGTCTGGAGATATTTACTGACGGTCTTCTGTTGGACAAGGGCAATGACAGCCGACTTTTTGTCAGATCTGACAGAATAGTAAGCCTTGAGGCTTTTGTCAAGGATGATAAATGCTGCTACAAGCTGGAGTTTACCCCCGGCGGCACAAAGACGGACAGCTTTATCATTATCAGCGATGAGGATATCTTGGGCGATATTTCCCCCGCTATTCCACAGGGCAAAATAAAGACTGCGGAGGGCTATGATGAATAAGGATAAATACGACCTTAACCGCGATTCGGGCAAAAAACCATGGTGGTACGTAGTTGGCTACACCATTCTGGAATGGCTGGAGAACGTTTGGGGCAAGATAGTCTATTTTGTAAAATGGTATTTTATGGGTGAAGAAATGAAAAGAGTTTGGCTTCACCGCGTAATATTGCTGGTAGTGGTGATAGTTCTCATTTTGTCTGTGCATTTTGCATAAAAAAACGGACAAAATACTGAACAAATTGTAAATTTATAAAATTTTTTCAAAAAACCTATTGAAAAAATCCTGCATGTATGGTAGAATATACACAGTAAACTTGTTTATGGAGGTTTCACATGAAAAAAGAAAAACAGCCTGTTGAACAGGGCTTCAAAAAAGAACCTTTTTTCAAAAGGATTGCATCGGATATTGCTTACTGGTTCACAAAGAAGGGCACAAACATAGCTGCTGCTCTTGTTCACTATTTCCGTAGCAAAGAAGTACATAAGTTGTGGATCAGACGTGGTGTAGTTGTTCTTATCGTTCTTGCTATCATGGCAAGCTTTAAGATCAACGAGTCTCTCAAGATGTATCCTTACAGCGCAGAGGACTATCTGCTTACAGATCTTGATCGTGAGTCACTTACGGACTATAACGGTAATAGTACATTGGGTATCAACAGAGTATCAAAGTTCTTTGAAAATGTGGAAAACAGAAACTCTGATGCCATTAGAATGGTTTCTTCCGTAAGAGGTTATCAGGTTACAGAGGATCTTACATACGATGCGGATTCTCATGAGCTGACTGTTACTACTGACAACAGAAAGAATCAGTTGTTGGATAAGAGCAAGAGAGTCAAGGAAACTATCACTTACTCAGGTATTTCTATTGAGAGAACTGATGCCGGTAAGGTTATGTACTATTTCACAGGATCAGAGGACGTTAAGGATCTCTTGATTGCAGAGGTTGAGTTGACATCGATCTACGGTAAAAACTAAATGATTCAAAGATCCCGATACTTGTGTGTCGGGATTTTGTTTTAAGGAGGATATTATGAGGTGTAAAAAATGTGGCAAGGTAATGGACGAAAAATCCAGATTTTGTACCTACTGCGATAATGACAATTATCCCCAGATGAATAAGGTAAACACAAAGACCACTATCTCATCGCCGTCTTCGGGGGCGTCGGTGCGCCAAAGTGGGGCTTCCGTTTATACAAGTAACAACAAAACTACAACAAGCTCCGGGGCAAAAAAGAAAAAGTCTTCTTCCTGGGTAGTGGTTGCAATTATCGGGTATATTATTTACCTTATATTGATGCAGTTTATGTCCGAATGAGGTGTAATATGGATTTTAAGAATATAGATAAAAAATACAGACCGGTGCCTTTTTGGTCCTGGAATGAGAAGTTGACGGTGGAGGAATCCGTCCGCCAGACAAAGCTTATGGACGAAGCGGGCATGGGTGGATACTTTATGCACGCAAGAGGCGGCTTGCAGACGGAATATATGAGCGAGGAATGGTTTGAAAACGTCGGCGCTTGTATAGACGAATGCAACAGACGCGGGATGCATGCATGGGCATATGATGAAAACGGCTGGCCCTCGGGCTTTGGCGGAGGCAGAGTCAACGGCAAGGGTGAAAAATACTGGCAGAAATATTTAAGGGTAAAGAAGCTTTCTGACGACCTTTCGCAGATCCCGGAGCACAGAATTATTGCCAAGAATGATGCATACTGCTTTTATTACGACGTAAACGAATTCTACGTGGACACTCTCTCCAAAGAGGTGACGTTGGACTTTATTGACGAAATATACAAGGAGTACTTTGACAGATTCGGCACGACCTTTGACGGCTTCTTTACAGACGAGCCACAGATTTCCCGTAACGGTGTTCCGTGGAGCCTTGGCTTGCCCATGGAGTATGAGGCGAGATACGGCGAAAGCCTTTTGGATGTGCTGGAGTGCATATTCTACGAGGTTGGGGATTACCAAACAGTCAGAATGAAATTCTGGAAGATGATCGCAGAGCTGTTTTCTGTACACTTTATGAAGCCCATATACGACTTCTGTCAGGCTCACGGCGTAAAGCTTACGGGTCACCTTGTGTTGGAGGAAAGCCTTGGAAGTCAGTTGATATCCAACGGCTGTTGTATGCCGCATTATGAGTATTTTGATATCCCGGGCATGGATTGGCTGGGAAGAGATATTTACAACTGCCTTACCGTGCATCAGCTGACAAGTGCCGCGGCGCAGACGGGCAAAAAGCAGATACTTACGGAAAGCTTTGCCTGCTGCGGTCACAATGTAAGCCATACGGAGCTCAAGCGCAATTACGAATGGATGATGGTGCGTGGTGTCAACCTTTTGTGCCAGCACCTGGAGGGCTATTCGCTAAGAGGCATCAGAAAGAGGGATTTCCCCCCTGCCATGTATTACCAGCAGCCCTGGTGGGATGACTACAAGGCGTTTAACGATGCAATGTCCAGAGTGGGTATGCTTATCTGCGAGGGCAAGATAGAGTGCGACACACTCCTTATGCATAACGAGGCGTCCGCATGGTGCTGCTTCAACTGCAGAGATAACGGTGATATCCGCCGATACGAGCGAGCATTGCTTAACGACATCAAGACTCTTGAGCAAAAGCACGTTGCTTTCCACTTGGGTGATGAGATACTTATGGAAAGACACGGCAGGGTAGAGGGCAACAAGCTAATTATCGGCGAAATGAGTTACAGCCGTGTGCTTTTGCCCGACCATATTGCATTCCTGCCCAATACACAGCGCCTGTTGGACGAATTTGCCGCAAACGGCGGTATCATTACAACTGCTGATGCTGTTGAGGCAAATAATATAGTAGATAACCCCAACATTACGTACACAAAGAGAATTTTTGACGACTTTGTAATGCATTATTTTGTAAACTCCACTGGCGAGCCCCAGCAGGCAACAATTAACTGCGGCGGTAAGGAGCTTGACATCAAGACGGGTGACAAAAAGGCGTTTTGCTCGGACTATTCTTTCCCTGCAAACGGCAGCGTAGTGGTGATAGACGACGGTACTCCCGCTGTTGCCTGCAAGACAATGGCAACGTCAAAGCCTCTTGACCTTGGTGGCAAGTGGAAGGTGGTTTCTACAACGGAAAACGCAATGACGCTTGACAAGTGTACATATTGGATAAATGGCGAGCTTTGCCAGGAAAATGGCTACGTGCTCAACGTTATCGGCAGAGCAAACGCTCTGGAGGAGGCTTGCGACGTTGTGGCAAGGTTTGACTTTGACGTAAGCTATATCCCCGATGAAATGCTTTTGGCGTGCGAAACTCCGTGGATCTTTGACATAAAGGTAAACGGCAAGCCCATCGACAAGACGGACCGTGGCTACTTCCGTGACAAGGCATTCCGCAAGCTGGATATAACGGATGCGATAGTTATGGGCAAGAATTCTGTGGAGCTTTCCGCAAGATTTGGTCAGAGTGAGACTGTGTACGAGAACATCCGCAAGTCAAAATTCTTTGAATCCGAAAAGAACAAGCTGACATTTGACATGGAGCTTGAGCCCATGTACCTGCTGGGCGACTTTGGCGTAAGCTTTGACGGCGAATATGAGCCCTCAGAGCGTAATACGGAGTTCCTTGACGGCAGATTTAAGATAGTAAAGAAGGACCACTTTGTGGAGCTTAAGGACGTCCACAAGCAGGGATACCCCTTCTTTGCGGGAGAGATAACCGTATCAAAGACATTTGAGCTTGACGACACGGACTACAAGCTCAGCTTTGACAAGACGGGCTTTAACTGCGTAAGGGTAAAGGTAAACGGCAAGTACGTTGACACTATACTGTGGCAGCCCTACGAGCTTGAGCTTGGCGAATACCTTACAGAGGGCAAGAATACCGTTGAGCTGACGCTGGTGAACAATCTGAGAAACCTTTTGGGACCTCACCACCATACGGACGGCGAGATCACTTGGGTATCTCCCGCATCCTTCTACCACGAGGGATGTATCTGGACGGGCTATCACGACAATCCCTACACGGAAAAATACAGCATTGCAAAAATGAGCGTGGAGTAACGCTGTAAAAATCAAGAACATACAAAGGACGGAGAATGGAGTATTCTTCGTCCTATTGTTGTGGATGAATGAGGAATCAGGTCAGTAGTTGGAGGTAATTTTGGACAGCAGGATCATCAAAGGGTATTTGTTTGCCATTGCCAGCGCAATAATATACGGCTGTATGCCGCTTATGTCAAAGTATATATACGATGACGGGGTAACGCCCTTTACCCTTGTGTTTTTTAGAAATTTCTTTTCTCTGATCCCTCTTGCGATACTGGCATATCGAGAAAGCGGAACGTTAAAAATATCTGCGAAGAAATTGCCTACCATTACGTTGATCTCCGTTCTTGGCTGCAGCGCCACGCCAATGCTGCTGTTTTCCTCGTACCGATTTATATCGTCGGGTACTGCCACAGTTTTTCATTTTGCGTACCCTGCAATTGTGGTAATAGGGGAGATGCTCTTTTTAAGGAAAAGACCGCGGCCGGTAAGCCTGGCAAGCGTTTTGCTTTGTGTGGTGGGTGTGAGCCTTTTTTACAGCACGGGGCAGTCTGTGGATCTTTTTGGCGGAGGGCTGGCGTTGCTTTCGGGCGTGACCTTTGCGTCATACGTTATTCTGCTGTCCCGATTTGACAAGGGTGGGGTGCGCGGCTTTCTGTTTACGTTTTACGTCGTACTTATCAGCAGTATAGTTTCATTTGTGGCCTGCGTTGCAACCAACAGCCTTGCCTTGCCGCAGACGTGGTTTGGCTGGGGGCTTTGCGTGCTGTTTTCGCTCCTTGTTACCACGGGCGCGGTGGTGCTGTTCCAGCAAAGCACGTTTTTGATAGGGGGCAGACGCTCGTCCATTCTGAGCACGCTGGAGCCTATCACGGGTGTTTTGATTGGGGCGTTTATATTCAACGAGCCTATGGGTGCTAAAGTCATCGTGGGCGTTGTGCTGGTGATATTGGCGAGCGTGTTGACAGCGGCGATGGATATAAAAAAGAAAAGACTTGATTGAGCCAGAAGCACAGTCGTGTATTTTTGCATATTATTTTGAAAGATAAGAGACAAAAGAGGATTTAATATGACAGAAACAACAAAAGAGATCTTTGATAATTATCAGATCCGAAAAACAAAAAAGCAGAAAACGGCTTTTATTGAATATGTAAAAAAGCTTGCAGAGGAATATGGATATTCTCTTAAGGTTGAAAAAGGGTCCTTTGGTGCAAGGAACATTGTTATTGGAGACCCTGACACAGCAAAGGTTCTCTATACCGCCCATTATGACACCTGTGCTCGGCTGCCTTTCCCAAATTTTATTACTCCCAAATGCTTTTTGATATATCTGCTGTATCAGCTTTTGATAGTGGGTGGATTTTTTGCCGTGGCTTCGGTCATTGGTTTTTTGATAGGCTTGGCGGTAAGCTTTACTCCTATGAATGAGGAGATAAAGATCATGATCATATCATTTATTCCGATGGTGGTGTATTTTGCCTTGCTGTTTCTTATGCTGGGAGGCCCTGCAAACAAGAATACTGCAAACGATAATACGTCGGGCGTTACTGCCGTACTGGATATTATGCGAGAGCTTCCGCAGGATCAACGTGACAAGGTTGCGTTTGCTTTGTTTGACCTTGAGGAATCGGGACTCTTTGGGTCTTCTTCCTTTGCTTCAAAGCACAAGGCAGTAAAGAAGAACACATTGGTTATAAATTTTGACTGCGTATCTGACGGAGAAACAATGATTTTTGTTCTCAAAAGAACCACAAAAAAGTATGCGCCCCTGCTGGAAAATGCCTTTGCTTCCGATGTTGACGTAGAAGCTATTGTAACGAGGAATGCATTCTATCCATCTGACAATGCTTGCTTTAAGGGCGGCGTAGGTGTTGCTGCGTTGAAAAAGTCAAAATTCCTTGGTGTTCTGTATATGGACAGAATACATACAAATAAGGATGTAATCTATCGTGAGGAAAACCTCCGTTTTCTGACCAACGGCGCAATTAAGCTTGCCCGAATGCTGTAACAATGCAGTATGCAAAAGACTTGGTGTAAAAACCAAGTCCTTTTTTATATTATGCTGATAATATAATACACGATTCCATATAACACGCTGGCGGAAATTCCAAACACCAGCACGGGTCCTGCAATGGTAAATATCTTTGCGCCCATGCCGAATACCAGCCCCTCCTGCTTAAATTCTATGGCGGAGGATACCACGGAATTGGCAAAGCCCGTGATGGGTACCACGCTGCCCGCCCCTGCAAATTTGCCGATGTCGTCATACACGCCGATACCTGTCAGCAGTGCGCCAAAAAATACTAAGGTTGAGGGCACCAGTACCTTTACTGTGTCCTCGCTGATTCCAAAATACCCTCTGTAAAGGTCGTGGAGCAGCTGCCCTA
The DNA here is from genome assembly GCA_017935525.1 of Clostridia bacterium. Taxonomy (GTDB): domain Bacteria; phylum Bacillota; class Clostridia; order HGM11327; family HGM11327; genus SIG351. The sequence goes on from JAGBHJ010000164.1 coordinate 8,038, forward strand.
CGGTGCAAATCAGTCCACCTATGATGAATGCCTTGATGCAATCCCATAATAAGTTTGATTTTGGAAGCATATTTTCCGCTTCTATTGCGTATGAATTTTTCTTTGATGCCATGATTTTGTCCTTTTAGTGTTTTATGAAGGTATTTTCTGCTTATTTGATGGAATTATGCAGGACATAATTGGAAAAATATGGTATAATTATATAGAAATGTGTCGAACCGTGTCGAAAAAGGGCACATCGATAAAACAGCTTGTACAGGGAAGAAATGGGTAAAACAATGAAGGAAAAGGGAACAAAACGCAGCGAGCGCCACCGCAGGGCGATGGTGGGACTGATAAACAGAGCTTTGAGTGTGTTTCTGTTTGTGGCGGTGATCGGTGTCGCGGCATATTGCGGGGTGAATTATACTACGCCGGGTGGCGCAGCAACACCCACACCGATACCGAGCGAATATCCTACGCCAACTGCAAGCGCTGATTCTCCCTCTCCCGTAGTAACGTTAACGCCAACGACGGTGCCAACACATACACCGACTGGTGAGCCTTCACAAACGGTGACTCCTACTCTCATTGTAACACAGTCACCCATGGTAACACCCAAGCCCACGGCGACACACAAGCCCACGGCAACGCCCAAGCCCACGGCGACACCCAAGCTCACGGCAACGCCCAAGCCCACGGCGACACTCAAGCCCACGGCAACGCCCAAGCCCACGGCGACACCCACACCTGTGGTAACTCCCACACCTGTGGTGACACCTACACCTGTGATAACGCCCTCACCTGTGGTAACGCCCACACCTGTGGCGACACCTACACCGGTGGTAACTCCCACACCCGTGATAACTCCCACACCCGTGGTAACACCCACACCCGTGGTAACTCCTACACCTGTGGTGACACTTACACCTGTGATAACGCCCACACCCGTGGTAACGCCCACGCCTGTGGTAACGCCCACACCCGTGGTAACACCCACACCTGTGGTAACGCCCACACCCGTGGTAACGCCCACACCTGTGGTAACGCCCACACCTGTGGTAACGCCTACACACGTGGTAACGCCTACACCTGTGGTGACGCCCACACCCGTGGTGACACCCACACCCGTGGTAACGCCTACACCCGTGGTGACACCCACACCCGTGATAACTCCCACACCTGTGGTAACACCCACACCCGTGGTAACACCCACACCCGTGGTAACTCCCACACCTGTGGTAACGCCCACACCCGCGGTAACGCCTACACCTGTGGTAACTCCCACACCCGACCAAATTACGGACATGGAAATACATTTTCTGTCGGGGTATGGCGATGCCGCACTCATCAGACTGGGCAACGTTAACGTTTTGATAGATACGGGATATGATGCCGAACATGCCGCAAACTATATTGCCCAACTGGGTATAGACCACATAGACATGATATTTGTGACCAGCTTTGGCACTTGTTCAACAGGCGGCCTAAAGCGACTGACGGAAAGATTTACCGTTGACGAGCTTATTGTCCCCGACGTTGCTATGCGTCACCTGCCACGGGTTACACAAAGGCTTTTGAACGACATAGAGAGCCAAGGAGACGTGACCCTCACAAGGCTCGGCACGGATGACGTTGGCAGGATCATATCCGTCGGCGGGGCAGAGCTTAAGGTGATAGCCCCATCTGTTGTTGAGTATGAGGACAGCTACAGATGCACCAGCATATCCTTGCGACTGACTCATGGCAGCTGTGACGTAGGATTTTTGAGCGATACTGATAGCGCTAATATTGCCGATATGCTGGCAAATGACTATATTGATAGAGTTGACGTGCTCTGCCTTGCAAACCACGGCGATGCCTCTGTCAATACAGGTGAATTGCTTGCGGCGGCGGCTCCATCCTATGCCATCAGCGCTCCTGCGTCCTCAAGCTTTGTGGGAGAAGTGGTGGATGTGTCGCAATACGGCATTACTCATATATCCACTCTGGACAACACCTGCGTGCTTGTGTCAGACGGTATCAGTATCAAGCCCAAGGAATAATAAGGGCAGACGGCGGCGATCTTTAGCATTGGGTGGCGTATCAACGGCTCCCCGCCGCTAAATTCAAAAAAACTTGCTGAATAATCGCAAAAAATACTTGCAATTATTCGAGATTTGTGGTATAATATATCAGTAATTTAGTGTATCACAAATAAGGAGGTGTGTGTCGATGTCTAAGGTTTGTTCCGTTTGTGGAAAAGGCAGAACGTACGGACATGCAGTAAGCCATTCCAACATCAAGACTAACCGTTCATGGATGCCTAACCTGAAGAAGGTTCGTGTTAAGTCCGGTAACAGTGTTGAGCAGGTTTATGTTTGCACACATTGCTTGCGCGCAAACAAAGTAGAGCGCGCTTAATGGCTGTACTCTGAATTTGCGGTGGATGTTTTATGCAGACATCGTATCTTCAAGTTTACATTGTCAGCATGTAGCATCCGCAAATCACAAGAAGCAATCCCGTGATCGCTCCCCATGCCCACCCGGGTAGGAAGCATACGAGGAGGACAGCCCCCGTTGTCACCATAAGCGCTCCGGCGATCTTGATAATGGGGATGCATTTGATTTTGTTTTTTATTTTGTTGAGCATAGCGTACCTCCAAATACATTGTTTGTAACAGTGTATGCGGCAGGGGCAGTAATTGTTACGCCGTGTTCAAAAAAGCAGACAGTCAAACGGCGAGGAGCCGCATTAAAGAGCAATCATGTGTTGCTCTTTTGTTGCTTTAAAAGACTATAACAAAAGAACAAGGACCTGCAGCTTGTGCGCAGGTCCTTGTTCTTGAAAGAAGATTAGAATGAAGAGAATCAAAGCTCTGTATATTCTTCTAATGTGGGGCAACCCTTGATTGCCATATCCTTGTTGATAAGGGATGCGGAATCTCTGTCGCAAAGGAGTGTAAAGTCCTTGTGCTCCTTCATGATGGTTGCGGGGTACATGTTGTTTGTTTCGTTTTCAACCGTCAGCTTGATAGCATTTGCCTTTACCTTGTAGGGCACGCAGGAAATGATCTTGTTGCACTTGAGGATCTGCTTAACAGACATGGAAACTGCCTGCTTGGGCACGTCGTCAACAGTTGCAAACCAGCCCTCGCCAACCTGCTGCTTTTTGCAAGTGTCATTGAGGTTAACAACGATGTAGGGATCCTCAACGTCAAAGTTTGCCGGAGGATCGTTAAATGCGATGTGAGAATTCTCACCAATACCGATAAGACCGATATCGATGGGTGCTGCTGTCAGCGCTGCGGAAATGTTTGCAATGCCCTCGGGTGTACCGTCAACAAAGTTTACGGAACGCAGGTTTACAAGGTTTGTAAAACGCTCCTTAAGGTACTTTCTGAAGCTTGCAATATGTGTTTCCGGCAGGTCAACGTATTCGTCAAGGTGGAACATATCTACCTTGGACCAATCGATGTCTGACTTAAGGAGTGCCTCGAATGTATCAAACTGGGAAGCACCCGTGGAGAATACGATCCTTGCGCAGCCCTTCTTTGCAATGCACTCTTTAACCTCTGCGGCAACCAGCTTTGCCGCTTCCTCTCCGAGCTGAACGGAGTCTTTACATACAACTATTTTCATATTGATATTGTGAAAGGATATCCTTTCTCTCCTTACTAATAATACTTGTATATAGTTTACAACTTTTTTGCTCAAAAGTCAAGAGGTATATTATTATTTTGTATATTTTTTCTCCATTGGCGCAAAAAAATGCCGTCAATTTTGTCAAAATTGTAAAATTTTCAAAAATTGTCAAAAATTTTTCGAAAAACCTATTGAAATATTTTGAATAGTAATGTATAATATATATAAGCAAATCGGTAAGGAGATAATTACTATGGCTAAGAAGAAAGATATTACACGTAATCCGCCCTCATGGTTGGAAAAGGGTATTTTTGTTGTGATCATTGCGATCCTCGTTGGTATTGCATTCCCCGTTTTTTGGAAGCTTAACGAATCAACTCGTGAGCTCTACACATGCTATTCCGTTTGGGAGCCTATGATTGAGTGCCTTAACGAGTGGAAGGCGGAGGGTAATACCGGCAGAATTACAGAGGAAGAAATGCTGGCAAGATACACAGCAAAGACAGGCAACACTTCATTGCCCACATGCCCCTACGATGAGAAGATAAACCTTTTCGGTAAGAGAGCAGGTACGGTTGGCTGTTCTGCACATGGCTATATCGTTGGCTTAGGTCAAGAGGTAGAGGAAGATAAAAAGTAAATACAAAAGCTTTATTGCACGGAGCGTTATGCTCTGCAATAAAGCTTTTTTCTTTTTTATTCAATAAACTTCAAAACGTCGGCGGGTCGTGCGGCAAGCCTTGTGGCGCCCAGGGATCGTAAGTAATTTTCATCTCTGAAGCCCCACGTGCCCAGCACCAGATCCATGCCTGTATTCTGGTGGGTGTAAAAGTCCACCTCGGAATCACCTATGTATATTATCTCGTCCATGGTGCATCCCAGCTTGTCAAGTGCAAGTCTTATTGTGCCGTCGGCGGGCTTTTTTGCTACGTTGGGCATATCTCCCACCACGGTAGCAAAGTATCCCTCAAAAAATTTGTTACAAAGCCTTTGACTTGCCTCATGGACCTTGTTTGATACCACCGCGAGTGTATATCCCTTTTCCAAAAGAGCGTCCAGAAGCTCGTATATGCCCTCGTATGGCGTTGTGTGTACGTCTGCGTGCGTGAGGTAGTGCGCCTTAAAGTCCTTTATCATGCTGTCGCACAGCTTGTCATCAAGCGCTGATTCCATTGCTCGGTGCAAAAGCGCCTTGATGCCGTTGCCTGTAAATGCGATAATATCCTCAACAGACCTGGTGGAAAAACCGTATTTTTCCAGCACATAGTTTACGGAGGACGCAAGGTCCTGTGCGGTGTCCAGCAGAGTGCCGTCAAGGTCAAATATTACTGCCTTATATTTTTTACTCAAATTGGTTCTCCTTTCAAATTCTTTGTTTGCCGAGAGATATTTTATAATAATATTTCCAATTTGTCAAGAGTTATGTAATTTTTACAAGAATAAAGCCGCGGTTTACGGCTTTTTGTTGTTTTGTTGGGCAAATTGGCGTCTTTGAGGCTGTTGACTGTCGACAAAATAAAAAAATCTTTACGGTCAATACTATTTTTGGCGCGTGATGCGTCAAAAGGAATTTGATCGAAAGGAAGAAAAATAAATTGTTGGCAGTTTTGACAAAAAACAGAAGATTTCCGTTATTCTTTGCAATTTTGCTTACTGTATGCACTCTTGTGGGGACGGTGAGTCCGCAAGGGGTATTTGCTCAGGAGGCGGAGTGGGTCTATGTGTCCGGCCAAAGCGTTGGCATTGCCATGATGAGCCGTGGGCTTATTGTGGTAAAGGCGGGCGAGGTAAAGGATGAAAACGGCAAAGTGTTTTTCCCTGCAGCAGATGCGGGTATTCGCCCCGGGGACATTGTGACTCACATAGACGGAGAGGAGATACTTTCCGCAGGGCATCTGACGGAAATAATGTGTAAAAAGACAGATGAAGCAGTTAAGGTGACCTACACCAGAGGGGACAAGACCGTCACCGTAAAGGTAAAGCCTGCCTTGGATGCAGATTCGGGGGAAAGAAAGCTGGGGCTGATAGTACGCGACAGCACCTCGGGTTTAGGCACGTTGACCTTTGTTGACGGTGACAGCGGCAACTACGCCAGCTTGGGCCATGCAATAACGGAGGTTACCACGGGCATTGTTATTCCCGCGAGGGAAGGCACATTATCCCACTGTATGATCAAGGGCATAGTAAAGGGTAAAAGCGGTCAGCCGGGAGAGTTGCGTGGCAGCTTCAGTCTCCAAAGCCCATTGGGAAGCGTTACAAAAAATAACGAATTTGGAGTTTACGGAGAGTTTTATAACAAAAAGGCTCTTGACGGCATGACAAAAATGCAGGTATGCCCCCGTGATGAGATAAAAATAGGTCGGGCAAGCATATTGTGTACCCTTGATGACGGCGGTGCGGAATACTATGACGTTACCATCAACAAGATAAACTCCCAAAGCTCAAAGGGAGTAAAGGGTCTTGTAATAGAGGTGGTGGACGAGGATCTTTTAGAAAAAACGGGTGGCATTGTACAGGGAATGTCGGGCAGCCCCATAGTGCAGGACGGCAGACTGGTTGGCGCCGTAACTCATGTCATGATCAACGATTCGTCCAAGGGCTACGGCATATTTGCGGAATGGATGCTGGACGAGGCGGCGTGATACCTGAAGCAAATAAAAAGCACGGTGATCTGGTTTAATGCAGGTCACCGTTTTTTACTGTGTATCACCTACGGTTGAATTCTATCCAACTGTGCAGTTATTGTAAAAAATCTGTGTTATGTTATAATAATCACATACAAGGTACAAACTTCGTTTGCTACAATGTGATTATTGAATCAATCTGTGTATCACCTACGGTTGAATTCTATCCAACTGTGCGGTTATTGTAAAAAATCTGCGTTATGATATAATAATCACATACAAGGTACAAACTTCGTTTGCTACAATGTGATTATTGAATCAATCAAGGAAGAAATGCGTATAGCGCATTTCATTATGATATAATATTATCAGCACGTGCAAAAAACAATAATTACAGAGAGGTTTTTATGGAATTAAAGATAAGTGAAAACATCAAGCGACTTCGAAAAGAGAAAAATTTGACACAAGAAGCATTGGCAAGTATGCTGTCTATTACATCTCAATCAGTATCAAAGTGGGAGAGAGGAGACGGATTTCCCGATATCACGCTCCTTCCTGCGATAGCAAATTGCTTGGGCGTATCAACAGATGTTCTTTTGGGCAATGATATATTTGTGGCGGAGGAAAGAATACAAAAGTATATCTCGGAGTACAAAAACAGGACAGAGAATGAGGATACGTGGATGTCGGCATTTACAGTTGCTCAGAATGCGTATGATGAATTTTCATATGATTTCAGAATAATGATGTTGTATGTAAATGCGTTAAAGGTATTTCGCCCTACGGGATCGCAAGCAGAAATTGAGCAAATATGCAAGACTGTGCTTCGAAATTGTGAGGATAAGGCATTGTGTGCAGATGCATCATATTTTCTGTGCGGTTTCAGAAACATGGAGGATAAGTGGTATTTTCTGGATAAATACATTCAGTACGGTCAAGACTGGAATTGGTTTAAGGTATATCCTATTGACAGTACGGAGGGTAAGATAATGATGTAGTACGATATCATGGACAAATGGTGGCACATGAATGCGATGATATACTCATATGGAGATTTTTTTAATGAAGATCCCAAAAGAAAGATCGATCATGAAGAAAAAATTCAACTGATAAAAAAGTGTATGAGGATCTTTGATGCATACATGGATGACGACGATTATGGTAGCTTTTCTTTTTACGTGGGACAGTATAATGAATTTCTTGCAAGAGAGTATGCTGCTATGGGCATGTACGAAGAAACCATTCAACATTTTGAAAAGGCTGTTGAAGGTTGGATAAGCTATATAAACCGTCCGAATGAATATACCTTCAGAAATGTTTTGTTGGATCATTATCCCAATGCGAAAGGCTGCGAAGCACAGGGGGATTACTCTACACTTTCCAGGTATAAGCGTGATATTGATTCCGATAAGAATTTTGATTTTGTTCGTGAGAATGAACGCTTCACCCTCGCATACCGCAAGCTGATCGCGGAAGAATAATATTCCGAATAGTTTTTTGAACCCACGGCAGGTCATTTTGCTTGACTTTGCCGTGGGTTTGTGTTACAATGTTCATAGAGAGGCGTATTTCTCACATAATATATACAAAAGCACATAAGGAGAAAGGTATGAAAACACCCCACATAGATCTTTTGAATGAAGAGCTGGGTTTTGGCAAGACTGTGCTGATGCCGGGCGACCCGCTGAGAGCAAAATTTATTGCCGAGAATTTTTTTGACGACCCCGTGTTGGTCAACAACGTAAGAGGAGTAAACGGATATACGGGCTTTTATAAGGGCGTAAAGGTTTCCGTCATGGCAAGCGGCATGGGTATGCCGTCAATGGGTATTTACAGCTACGAACTTTATAAGCATTTTGGCGTGCAGAATATAATGAGGATAGGCAGTGCGGGCGCCATCAGCACCGATGTTAAGCTGAGGGATATAGTTGTAGGCATGGGTGCTTGCACAAATTCCAATTTTGCCGCACAGTACGATATGCCCGGTACGGTTTGCCCCATCTGTAATTGGGAGATGCTGGAAACGCTGAAGAAAACGGCTGACTCCATGGACGGCGTCAATCTCCACATCGGAAGTCTTTTTTCTGCTGATACCTTTTATGACGACGTTTACGGAGCAATGACGTGGCAAAAAATGGGCTGTCTGGCGGTGGAAATGGAGGCGGCGGCGCTTTATTGGACGGCGATGAGGCTGGGCATGAGAGCACTTGCCATCTGCACGATATCTGACACATTGTATCCGCCCCAGAAGGCGCTGGATGCAAAGGCGAGGGAGACCACCTTTACCCAGATGATGGAGCTTGCCCTGGAAACGGCTGTTAAGCTTGACGGTCTTGCAGAATTGACCCCAAAGGATTGATATGATAAAAAGAATTTTTTTGATAGTGCTGGATAGCTTTGGCATAGGCTATCAGCCCGACGCCGAGGATTTTGGTGACGTTGGCGCAAATACGTTGAGGTCCGTGATGGCGTCACAATGCTTTAATGCGGAAACGTTAAAGAGCCTTGGCTTGTTCAATATTGACGGCGTGGAAGCCGATGGTGTTGCTGTACCCTTGGCGGCGTATGGCAGAGGTATGGAGCTTTCCCGAGGTAAGGATACCACCGTGGGCCATTGGGAGATAGCAGGCGTAGTTTCTTCAACTCCGTTGCCAACTTACCCCGAGGGCTTCCCACAGGAGGTTATAGAGGCGTTTGAAAAAGCCACGGGCAGGGAGGTTTTGTGCAATAAGCCCTACTCGGGTACAAAGGTGATTGCAGACTACGGCGACGAGCACGTCAAAACGGGCAAGCTGATAGTTTACACCTCTGCGGACAGCGTTTTTCAGATTGCGGCACACGAGGACGTAGTGCCCGTTGACGAGCTTTACAGATATTGCCGTATCGCCAGAGAGATATTGCAGGGTCAGCACGGCGTGGGCAGAGTGATCGCCAGACCCTTTGCAGGCAAAAGCGGTGAGTATTACAGAACGAGTGGACGTCACGACTACTCAATAGACCCGCCAAAGACCACCGTGACCGATCTTTTGTCTCAAAAGGGGCTTGACGTTATTGCTGTGGGTAAAATAAACGACATATTCAACGGCAGGGGCATTACAAGATCCATTCCAACAAAGGGCAATGCGGACGGCATGAGAGTGGCAAAGGAGCTTCTGAAAGAGAACTTCCACGGAATGTGCTTTGTCAATCTGGTGGATTTTGATATGCTCTACGGTCACAGAAATGATGTTGACGGCTATGCGGAGGCAATTTCTGCCTTTGATAGCTGGCTGGCAGAGTTTTTGGCAGGGCTCGGTGAGGACGATGTGGTAATTATTACCGCTGACCACGGATGTGACCCGGGCTACACAAAGACAACGGACCATTCCAGAGAATACGTGCCCGTGCTGATATACGGCAAAAAAATAAAGCCCGTTGGGCTGGGGACTTTGAACGGCTTCTGCGGAATAGGCGCAACAATTGCTGAATGCTTTGGTGCAGGGCAGACCCCCGACGGACAAAGCTTTTTGGATAAAATATTGTAAAGGATGTGAATGACGTGAGTGAAAAGCAGTACCACATAGGACTTTCCCATGAGGATGGCGCAAAATATGCCATAATCCCGGGGGATCCGGGCAGAGTGCCCATGATAGCGGAGTATCTTGATAATGCCGAGGCTGTCTGCTGTAACCGTGAGTTCAATACTTACGCAGGCACCTTGGACGGTGAGCGTGTGCTGGTGACTTCAACGGGAATTGGAGGCCCGTCTGCAGCTATATGCATTGAGGAGCTTGCCAACGTGGGCGTTGACACCATCATCCGTGTGGGTACCTGCGGTGGCATGGCGGCAAAGGTTGCGGCAGGGGACGTGGTTATCGCAAGCGGCGCCATCAGAATGGACGGCACGTCAAAGGAATATATGCCCATAGAGTTTCCTGCGGTGGCGGATATTGACGTCACCTGTGCGCTGCGGCAGGCGGCGGTGGAGCTTGGCGCTGTCAGCCATACGGGCGTCGTTCATTGCAAGGATAGCTTTTATGGTCAGCAAGCCCCACGGACGATGGGCACGGCGGATGAGCTTTTGTATAAGTGGGACGCATGGATAAAGGCAGGCGCTCTTGCCTCAGAGATGGAAAGCTCCACGTTGTTTGTGGTAAGCGCTTTGAGAGGCATACGGTCCGGTGCGGTATTTTCCTGCGTGTGGAATCAGATGACGGCAGGGGAAGCAATGCCAAAGGACAGAGTGACGGATACCACTACCGCAATAAAGGTTGCCGTGGAGGCAATGAGGTCGTTAATAAGGAAAGACAGCGTATAAACAGAA
>JAGBHJ010000019.1 GCA_017935525.1 Clostridia bacterium
GCCGTCGTTTATTCCGGGGCAAAGCACCAGCTGGCAATTTACCGTAACGTCGTTCTCCTTGAATTTATCAAGAATGTGTACAATGTTTGCGGCATTGGGGTTTTTCATCATTTCTACCCTGAGCTTGGGATTCATTGTGTGAACGGACAGATTAAGGGGGCTGTAATGCCTTTGGCAAATTCTGTCCAGCTCCTCCTCGTCCACGTTTGTCAGAGTAACGTAATTACCGTAAAGATACGACAGTCGCCAATCGTCATCCTTAAAGTATATTGTCTTTCTCATATGGGGTGCTGACTGGTCAATAAAGCAGAAGACACACTTGTTCTTGCACGCTCTTTGAGGACTCATAAGCTCGGGAGTAAAGCTGAGCCCAAGATCCTCAAATATCTCCTTTTCCACGTCACAGACGTATCTTTCCCCATCGGGCTTTTCCAGCTCTATCTGCATGGTCTCCGACAGCATTCTGTCCATGTAATCCAGCAGATCAAGTACAGGTCTGCCGTCAATGCTTATCAGCGCATCACCAACAGAGATCTCCAGCTCTTGGGCAATACTGCCGTTTTCCACCGCGCTGACGGTGACCTTAAAATCATTCTTCAGATCCATCCTGCACCTTCAAAATATAATTTTCAAAGCACAAAAACGTCTTGTGCTCACCAACCTTAAAGTCGGGCTTGCCAAGGTTTGCATCGTAAAGACACAGCGCATAAAGCTCCTTGCCGATCTCAAGGTCTATCTCATAATAATGGTTTTTGTTGTCCTTATAAACCGCCTTTGAGCCTACGGAATGTATAATTCCGCTGCGGAGAGTCTTTTTTCCCGTAAGCACGTCCAGCAGATACTTATAATAGTGATAGCACGGAGCAATAAACACACCAAATATAAAAATACATACCACGAAGGTAACTCCGACGATGATACCGCCCACAGTCTCACCCACGTCAAATGCAACGTTATACGCCGCCACCAGTCCGACTACCAGCAGAACTACGTCAACGACAATAAATACCAGCAGCTCTATCAGTACGTTTTGCAGGTCCTTACCCTTATAAAGCATATCTCATTTACCTTTCATCAAATTCTGTAGGATATGGTGTCATTATCAGCAAAAACTCTGTAATTGGGCACCATATCACCTGTTATCTCCTTGGAATAGCAGAAGCTCTCATCATTCCACTTTTCCTCAAAGAACACTCTGTAAAAATTGTATCCGTTCAGATTGCCGTCAAAGGAGTATGACATAAAATTCTCCTCGGAGCATTGCTTGTTGTCATAAGCAAACATAACGTCATATGCTCTGAACATATTGTCCAAGGGCAGATCGTCATAATACTTTATGGTAATATCCACGATGCTGTCCTCCGTTGCAGCCTGGTTTACTCTCAGCATAAAGTTCTGTATCTGCAAAACGTAGTACGCATATTCGCCCGGCTTCATGTTGCTCGCCTTTTCCACTATTTCTACGTAGGGACTCTGAGGGTCAAGGAGCAGTATCCTCATCTTTGAACCAAGCTTGCCCATTACCGCAAGCTCCCTTATCTTATCCTCAAGAAAATCACGGATGTCGTAGGACAGCAATACGTCAACGTCACGCCAGAAGTGCGTCCTCTGGTAATTCATATAATATCTTTCCGACTGAAGCGAGGTGTATATCGCTCTCATACCCCAAGATGTAGACGTTACAAAGGTCTTATCAAAATAAGCCCAAAGCACAAGCGCAACCAATATCACCGCGAGAGTGATGTTCATCCACGCATATTTACCCGATGACAATATCATGCACGGCAAAATAATGAGCACGATATAGCCGATAAGGAACGTTTCGTAGCCCATCAGTCTGCGCTTTTCTTCAAATCTTTTGACATCATTGCCCTTATTTGATCCAAAAAGCTTCATACTCTACCTCCGTATATTGGGTTCTTCCACAATCTTGAAAAGATATCCACGTATATTTTTGTACCCTTCTTTTTGCCCCTGAAGGACTTACACATTCTTCTGCCGTCGTTAAGCTTTTGCGTGATGGGATATATATACACCACGTTGTCATCCACCAGAATAAAATTATCTACGGGAGGCATGCTGTAATGCTTTATGCTGATGTTCTTGGAGCTGTGTGCAGCAAGCGTTTCCAGCTTTTCCGCCCAGAGAGCCACGTCCTCCTTGCAGAATTTAGCAAACTCGGAATAGGGGTTCATCATCAGCACCTCATACGTGCAGGTGCTGTCGCAGGGTGTTTCCTCTATCAGCTTATACATACCCGCAAGGTCTGACGACATCACCATCTTTATGCTGTGAGCCTTCTTCATATCCTCCACAGCCTCGTCATAGCAACGCTCTGCCACCTTCATGGTGACAAGCCCCCAGTCCTCTGCCACCTTTTTGCGGAAATCGTATATAAAGAAAACCACAAAAAGCACCAACAGCAGTATGTTGGCAATTGACTTTGCCACAACATCGTCCGTCCTACCCACGCTTAAGGAAAGTCCTATCATTATGGGCACCATAACGAGCAGCACGTACAATACAGTAATATATTTTTTGTAATTGGTCTTGATGTCCAGCGCTTTTATTCGCTTTGTCAGCTTCTTTTTCATATTATCATCCTTTCATCGGATCAATCCATCCGTTGGTATCCAAACTGATCAACAAATCTTCCCAGCTTTGTATTTATTTTTTCCTTAAGATCCTCGCGGAGCACAAAATTGTTTGTCTTGTAATCGCCCAAGCTCTCGATATAGGACTCAAACTGCGGTCTTGCCTCCTCAAAGCCCTCCAATGACAGCTCGCCGTAAACCTGCTCCAGCACGTCGATGGGCGCCTTTACAAAATCCTCGTAGCGTATCTCTATCAGATTGCCCGCGGGTATCATCTCTTTATCC
>JAGBHJ010000165.1 GCA_017935525.1 Clostridia bacterium
CTCCTCGGTAGTCAAAAGTTCCTCCGTGTCCGCATTCATAATGCTGTCGATATCACCGTATTTCTCCGCAATATTGATAGCTGTGCCCTTGCCCACGTATCTTATACCCAAGGCAAACAGAAGCCTTGCAAGGCCTGCGTCCTTACTCTTTTCGATGGCGGCAATATAGTTTGCGGCGCTCTTTTGACCCATTCCGGGCAATCCCTCCAGCTGCTCCGCCTTTAATGTGTACAGATCCGCCACATCCTTTATCAAGCCCTCGTCCAGCAGTCTTTTTGTCACCTGCTCACCCAAGCCCGCAATGTCCATGGCGTCCCTGCTGACAAAATGCTCCAACGACCTTGCCAGCTGTGCGGGGCATTCACCGTTAGGACAGTACGTTGCCGCCCTGCCCTCCTCACGCACCAGCTTACTGCCGCATTCGGGACAATTCTCTATCATTTCAAATGGCTTTTGACTGCCGTCCCTGGCAGATGTCACAACACTTACCACCTCGGGGATTATCTCTCCCGCCTTTTGAATTATTACTCTGTCGCCTATTCTTATATCTCTTTCGCGGATAAAGTCCTCGTTATGGAGAGTTGCACGGGATACCTTAGTACCTGCAATAAACACTCCCTCAAGCTCCGCCGTGGGGGTAATGGCACCCGTTCTGCCCACTTGAAATGTGATATCGTAGAGCAATGTCTCCTTCTGCTCCGCAGGGAATTTGTATGCTACTGCCCATCTGGGCGCCTTTGCGGTGTAACCAAGGACTTCCCTCTGGCTGATATCGTTCAGCTTTAGCACCAAGCCGTCAATATCATACGGCAAGCCGTACCTCTTTTCTCTCCATTCCTCGCAGATATCTCTCATCTGGTTGCCCTTTGATATAAGACCTATGGGCTCTATTACCTTAAATCCCAGGCTTCTTAAATATTCCAGCCCCTCCATATGGGTGCTCTGGCTCTCCGATGATTCTTGAGTATTAAACACAAAGATATCAAGCCTTCTCTTTGCCGTAATCGCAGGGTCCTTCTGCCTCAATGAGCCTGCCGCGGCATTTCTGGGGTGTGCAAAAAGCTCCTCGCCGTCCTCTGCGCGCTGCTTGTTCAACTCCTCAAACACAGCCTTGTCCATATAGACCTCGCCGCGGACGGTAACGTCAACGGGCTTCAGCAGTCGCAAAGGAATTGACCTTATGGTCTTGATGTTGGCAGTAACGTCCTCTCCTACAATGCCGTCGCCACGGGTAACGCCTCTTACCAGCACGCCCTTTTCGTATGTCAGCGCAACGGAAAGTCCGTCTATCTTGAACTCCACAGCAAATTGGGGCTTGTCCACGGTCTTTTGAGTCCTTGCGATAAACGCCTCTACCTCCTCCACGTTGTAAGTGTTGGAAAGGCTCAAAAGCGGCACGCTGTGCCTTACCTCGTCAAAGCTTTCGGATATACCGCCGCCAACTCTTGACGTAGGAGAGTCGGGAGATGCGTACTGCGGGTATTGCTTTTCCAACGCCTCCAGCTTTTTCATCATTCCGTCAAACTCCACGTCGGATATTTCCGGTGCATCCTTTACGTAATACAAATATTCGTGCCTCAGAAGCTCGTCCTTAAGCTCCTCCATCACCCTTTTGATATCTTCGCTCATAATCTTATCCTATTATTTTTAATACTGCAAGCTCTGCGTCAAACTGCTTTCTTCCAACATCGTCAAACTCAATGGTAAGCACCGTCACGCTGCCGTTGTTGGAAATATTGCTTATAGTTCCTTCGCCGTATCTGGAATGCTTTACCCTGCATCCCACGGTGTATTTACTCTTTGGCTGTATCTGTGCCTCTGCCGCAGGTCTTTGCTGTGGCTTCAGCCCTGCATCCCTTGCAAAGGGGTTGGTATATCCACCGTAATTGCTCTGCTTTGCCGCAGCCCCACCACCAAAGGATGACGTCCTCTGCTGATTGTTGGTGGAATTTACTCCACCCGGGGACACGTACCTTACACACTCCTTGGGAAGCTCGTTTAAGAATTCCGACTTTAACGCAGTTTCCCTCTCCTTAAACTTCCAGCGGGAGTTTGCGTGGGTTATAAACAAAAGCCTCTTTGCCCTCGTTATGCCAACGTAAAACAGTCTGCGCTCCTCTTCCTTTTTAGCTTCCTCGTCATAGCTCAGCGGGAAAAGCCCCTGCTCCAGACCCGTCAAAAATACAACGGGATACTCACAGCCCTTTGCCGCATGTATGGTCATCAGCCCAACGCCGTTTTTGCCCAGGTCGTCGGTATCGGATGACAACGCCATGTTCTCCAAAAAGCCCGAAAGTGTTGCGTTTTCCTCATTATCCTTTGTGTACTGTGCCGCCGCGGATATAAATTCACCGATATTGGCTATTCTCTCCTCCTTCTGCTTGTCGGAGGAATCCTTTATCCACTGCATATAGCCCGTCTTTTCAACAATATACTCTATCAGCTCCACGGGGCTCATAACGCCCTCAAGTGCAGAAAGCTCCAGGAATATCTGGCAGAATTCACTCAGCTTGGCGCACATTTTTTCCGTCAGTATGTCGTAATCCGCCGCATCCAGCATAGCAGCAAAAAGGGAAATATCGTTTTCCTCTGCCACAGACACCAGCTTTTCTATTGTCTTTTCGCCAATACCTCTGGGCGGAGTGTTAACCACTCGCAAAAGGCTCTGTGTATCTCTGTCGTTTACCGCAAACCTCAGGTAGGAGATGATATCCTTTATCTCCTTTCTTTCGTAAAACCTCAAGCTGCCGACCATGTTGTACTTTATACCGTACTTGACAAAAACGTCCTCCAAGGTTCTTGACTGGGAGTTTGTTCTGTACATTACCGCAAAATCATTGGGGGCAAGTCCCTTTGTTTCCATCAGACCCTTTATCTGCTTGCAAACAAATTCCGCCTCCGCATTTTCGTCGTAGGTATTGCAGAGTATAACAGGGTCACCCTTTCCCAATTCCGTAAAAAGGGTCTTGTCCTTTCTCTTGATATTGTGCTTTATTACCGCATTGGCAGAATTTATTATATTCTCCGTGGATCTGTAATTCTGCTCCAGCTTTATTACCTTTGAATTCTCAAAATTCTTCTCAAAATTCAATATATTTGTGATGTCTGCGCCTCTCCAGCCGTATATGGACTGGTCGTCGTCACCTACCACGCATATGTTTCTGTAATGCGACGACAAAAGCCTCACAAGTTGAAACTGGGGCTCGTTTGTATCCTGATACTCATCCACCATAACGTAACGGAATTTTCTTCTGTAATAATCCAGCACGTCATTGTGCTCCACCAAAAGCTCCAGCGCCTTTAATATAATATCGTCAAAGTCAAGAGCGTTGTTTTCCTTCAGCTTCTGCACGTAATTGGTGTACACCGTAGCTATCTTTTTGTCGCGGAAATCCGTTTCAGACATTCTGGCAAACTCCTCGGGAGAAACCATTCTGTTCTTTAAGTCCGATATTTTTGACTTCAATGCGGACATAGAAACGTATTTTGAATCTATCCCGGCATCATTTGCCAGTTGGGTCAAAAGCTTCTTTTTGTCATCCTCATCGTATATCACAAAATTGCTCTCATACCCCAAAAGGTTTCCGTCCTTCCTCAATATACGCAGACAGATGGAGTGGAACGTGCCGACCCACATTCCCTTGGAGTCCTCGCCTACCAGCTTGAATATCCTCTCCTTCATCTCGTTTGCGGCGTTGTTTGTAAAGGTCACCGCAAGCACAGCAGACGGATATACTTTCATATCCGTCACAAGATGTGCTATTCTCCTTGTCATAACCGTGGTCTTGCCGCTGCCTGCGCCTGCAAGTATCAGCAATGGTCCCTCTGTATGTAAAACGGCTTCTCTCTGCCGTTCATTCAATCCGTCCAATAATCCCATTTCTTTTGTACACGTCTCTTTCTAATCGGCAGGTATATCAAGCCTCACCTCTGTTTTGTGCGGCTTTTCCTGCTAATAACTCTATTGTATATTGTATCACGCAATAACCGCATTGTCAAGATATTCTATCCAATTAAAGATGCCGTTTATGTAAACAAATTTTAACAAAGATGCCAGCTCCGCCTCGTCATCATGCGCAATTATCTCGGATATATCCGCACAAATCCCCTCACAATACACCTTTGCGTCCTCAAAAATTTTATTTTGCTCGCCGTATGCTCCAAAGCAATCCCCGTACACCTCTATCTTATCCATAAGAGCCGTCAGCTTCTGTTTTAACGTATTAGCGTCATACTCCTTTTTGTCATATTCAAAAATAATCCTCTCCAGCTCGTCGTCAATTCCGTTTGCGCCGTTATACGCCGCCGTCAGCCTTTCTATGCTTTCGTCACTACCCTTAACGTTAAGTTCCAGCCCGTCGTGGGAATAGCACTTCATCAACGTGGAGTACCCTTGCGCCTTTAGCTGGGACACCACAGTCTTTGCGTCATCCCCCACGGAATACCCCATTGCAAACACAAAATGCTTGCCCTCAATGCTCTTGATGTACCCTGCGCCGCCCTTTGCAATAATGGACTCCGCACAAGTCCTTGCGTTTTCCTCATTGGCAAAAACACCAAACTGCACAAAATAATGGTCCTCCGCCTCCACCCTTATGGTCTTGTATTCGCCCTCCGTGTTTGCACCGCTGTCCGCAGACGCCGTAGGCCCGGGTGCCACCACCACGGTATCCCCCGGCAATATTCCCTGGGACACCAGGCGACCTGTCATGGTTGCCAGCCCCACAAACACCGCAATGCCCGCCATCAAGGTCACGTTTACAAACGCCGCCTTGGAAATAAATATGGGCTTTTCCCTCTTTCTGATCTTAAAGCTTCTCATTATATTACCTCTCCGTGAATTTGTTACTACATTTTATTCATTTTGCGAGGATTATATACTATTATTTTATTTTATTACGAATTCCCGAAAGAAGAATTATCCTCAAATGATAAATTAGTATCATAACAAACCAAGGAGGAAATATGGCAAAAACCATCACTCTTGACTATACCCCCACTCCCAAGCAAGCCCTTTTCCACAAAAGCAACGCGGACGAGCTTTTGTACGGCGGGGCGGCAGGGGGCGGCAAATCAAAGGCGTGCGTAATGGAGGCGTTGATACTCTGTCTGGAGCATCCCAAAACCCACGCATACCTTTTCAGAAGAAGCTATCCCGAGCTAAGGGATACCCTCATTGCCGAGGCGCTAAGGTCCATCCCATCAGCCCTGGGTAAATTCAGCGGGGCAAAATACGATTTTACGCTGAAAAATGGCAGCGTGCTCCACTTTCGCTATTGCGGCGGCATGACTGACGTCACACGCTACCAAGGCGTGGAGATACATTGGCTCTTTATTGACGAGCTGACGCATTTTGAAAAAGGCGTTTACGACTACCTCAAAACAAGGCTCCGCGCGCCAAACACCCTTGGCATAAAGCCCCGTGTCAGATGCACATCCAACCCGGGTGGCGTTGGCCACGGCTGGGTAAAGGCGTACTTTATCGACAGCATCGAGCCCTTTGTGTTAAACAAAAGGACGGTCTTCAGCCCATTGCTGGGGCGGGTGGACACAAAGACCGTCCAGTACATCCCCGCTTACGCCACGGATAACCCACATATTTCCGACGACTATATATTTGAGCTGGAGCAAAAGCCCGAAAAGCTTCGTAAGGCTCTGCTTTTGGGTAATTGGGACGCATTTGAGGGACAGGTCTTTACAGAATGGACGGACGACCCGCAGAAATATTCCACGGGCAAATATACCCACGTCATCACACCCTTTGACATTCCAAAGAGCTGGCAAAGATACCGCAGCTTTGACTTCGGCTTTTCCAAGCCCTTTTCCGTTGGTTGGTGGGCGGCAGACAATGACGGAAGGCTGTACCGCTACCGAGAATACTACGGCTGCACGGGCACACCCAATGAGGGCATAAAGATCTCACCAAGGGAGATAGCGCAAAACATCGCCGCCATTGAGCGTCAGCACGGTGAGTCAAACGTCATAGGCATTGCTGACCCATCCATATTTGAGGAAAGCCGAGGCGAAAGCATCGCCATGCAGATGGAGGCCGAGGGCGTTTATTTTACCAAGGGTGACAACACCCGCCTTGCAGGCAAAATGCAGGTACACCTTCGGTTGCGCTTTGACGAGGACGGCATACCAATGATGTACGTCTTCAATAACTGCAAGCATTTCCTCCGCACCATGCCAAATCTGGTTTACAGCGCCAAAAATCCCGAGGATATAAACACGGACTGTGAGGATCACATATACGACGAAACACGGTATATGCTTATGGACCACCCAATATCGAGGGAAAGGAAAAAAGTCGATTACGTTATAAAGGAATACGATCCCTTGGCGGATTAAATATATACAAAAGGAGTTTATTGATATGAACACATCAGACAAAGCCGTCCAGCAAGCCTTTATCGAAGAAAGCGAAAGGCTTTTTGGCAGCTACTACCTGAAGACCCAGGACTTCAGACACAAATGTGCCGAAAATGAGAATTTTTGGCGTCCGGACCATTGGCATTCAAAGCCTCAAAAGCCGGGAGAACCATATCCCAGCGTGCCTGCGCTTTTCAGCGCCATAGAAAACCTCCACACAGAGATCATGGACAATTTTCCAGAAGCAATGATACTGCCCCGAGGCACCAATGACAAAAGCTACTCAAACGCCCTTGCCGCTTTGGTCAACACCACGTTGGACAGATGCAATTTTACGTCAAAATACCGCAAGGAGATGCTCCGTCTGCTGAAAAACGGCGTCTGCTGCTTTGGTGTTCTTTGGGACAGCTCACTTTACGGCGGGTACGGCGACGTCAACGTTGTCCCCATGGATATGCGCAATATTCTGTGGGACACCGCCCACGACAATATCCAGGACGGCGATAACCTGTTCCGTTTTTCCTATCACAGCACGGACAGCTTTGCCCAGCGCTATCCCCACCATTTCAAGCAGATAACGGAGGCAGAGCCTTCACCCCACATCCCGTTGAAGTACGACGACAGCAATATACTGGTTATTGAGCGTTGGTACAAACGGTATGACCCTGCCACGGACCGCACCGCCGTCCACATGGCAAGAATAGCAGGCTCACAGCTTTTGGAGTGGAGTGAGCTTGACCCTGCCACCGCCTCCACGGGCGTATATGCAGATGGCGCCTACCCGTTCATCGTTATTCCGCTTTACGAGCAGGAGGATACCCCCATCGGCATGGGCATGATAGACGTATTTAAGACGGAGCAGGAGCATATAGATATCCTTGAGCGTGCCATACTCAAAAACACCGTAATGTCGGGCAAACTGCGCCTCTTAAAGGATAATCGCTGCAACATCCCAAAGGAAAAGCTTGCCGATTGGGACGAGGACGTGCTGGAGGGCTCCGACATCAGCGAAAGGAGCATCCGTTGGTTCCAGCCTGCATCCATCTCCCCCATGGCACGGGAGCATCTTACGTTTAAGATCGATATGCTCAAGCGTGATTCAGGTCAGACCGATCTTGCCCGTGGAGAAAATAACAACATCACCGCCGCCAGTGCCATCCTCGCCCTGCAAAGTGCCGCCATCAAGCGAACACGCAACGTTGTAGGCAGAATATACGACAAATACGTGGAAATGGTGGAGATGATGATATCCCGTTTTACGCAGTTTTATGACGAAACAAGGGTTATCAACGTCACGGGGGAAAACGGCATCAAAACCGAGTATTTCTCGCCTCAGTACAGCCAGAATTCACTCTACGATCTTGACATCAAGGTAAAAGCTCACAAAAAGAACCCCTACGAGGTCATGTACAACAACGAGATCGCCCAAATGCTCCACGCCAACGGAATTATTGGCGCCGAGGAAATGCTGGACATCATGAGCTTTGAGGGCAAGGAAGCCATCCAGAATCGCCTTGCCACTAAAAACAACACACAAAAGGAGAACTAACAATGGAAAACATCAATTCAAAAAGACTTACAGACTCACAGATCGACAACGCCATCACCCGTATGGGAGCAAGCCTTTCCGACTTCCCCAAATACACCGTGGCTCTGCCCATCACAGAGGGCAAGCCTACGTCCGTGGAGGTCTGCTATAACGGCTACGTCATCCGCATCAAATGCGGCGTCAGCGTGGAGGTACCCGAGCCCATCTATATGCTGCTGAAGCATTCCGGCAAGCTGTCGGTAAGATAAGGAGAATTATGAACACATACACACTCGATACCCTGTCTTTGCAGTACATACGCCGCCCGGTGGACGACCAGGCGCGCCTTGAGCTCAGCGAGTTCTTCACCACGGCTTATAACGAGATATATCGACGTATTATGAGCGAATGCTACAAGCTCTCACACTCAGAGGTAATGACACTTGATGGCGAAAAAGCC
>JAGBHJ010000020.1 GCA_017935525.1 Clostridia bacterium
CCATACAAAGCCTGCTTCGATGGTACATTCGCCTCTCTGCAAACGCTTGATATGATTTTCTCTCAACTGCTCCTTACGCTTTTCAATTACCTGCTCAAGAGGCTCAACCATAGCCGCGATCATAACGTTGTTGGTCAGGAATGCGTCCATAGTAAGGTCCAGCACCTCGCTGACTGCGCTACTTATGACCTCAAGCTCCTTTGTTGCCGCCTCGGTAAACTTGATGCCCTTCTCCTTCATCTCCTCTGCGGAGTGTACCATGTTTTCGCCATGGTCGGAAATTCTCTCAAAGTCACCTATCAGCTTAAGTATCTTGGACGCCTCTGCGCTGTCGCTGTCGCTCATAGTATGCGAGCTGAGCTTTACAAGGTATGTACCCAAGATATCCTCGTAGTGGTCTGTAACGGATTCCTTCTCCTTAACCATTGCCGCAGTATCCTTGGAGTAGTTGCTTAAGCACTCCAGACCGCCCTTAAGACCATCTATTGCACAATGTGCCATTTCTGTCATCAACGTCTGGCAGCGCTGAATAGCCAGCGGAGGTGTCAGCAACAGACGCTCGTCCAGCTCCTGGATAACCTCCTCCTGCTTTGCATCGGGGATGATCTTGACAACAATCTTTTCCAACAGACCCGACATCGGCAGCAACAAGCAAGTACAGAGCACGTTAAATACAGAGTGCAGCACCGCAATGCTGAAATGAGTTGCCGGCTGATCAAGCACGGGGATATTTACTACCGACTTTACAATTACAAACAATGTCAGCCATACTACCGTACCGATAACGTTAAAGAACAGGTGAACAAACGCAGCTCTCTTTGCGTTCTTTGTTGCACCCACGGATGAGATAAGCGCCGTAACACAAGTACCGATGTTCTGACCCATGATTATCGGGATAGCCGCACCGAATGATACCTGACCCGTTACAGTAAACGCCTGCAAAATACCGACTGACGCAGAGCTTGACTGGATTATACCCGTAAGCACCGCACCTGCCAAAACACCCAAAACAGGGTTCTTGAACATTATAAACAGATTTCTGAACCATTCCTCATTCTTAAGACCTGCAACGGCACCGGACATTGCGTCCATACCAAACATAAGCGTTGCAAAGCCCAAAAGTATGGAGCCCGTATCCTTTGACTTGCTGTTCTTTGCGAACATATGCATTACAATGCCTATGAGTGCAAGAACAGGTGTAAAGGACGTAGGCTTCAGGAGCTGCATAACGATGTTGCTGCTCTCAATTCCGCCAAGGGAAAGTATCCAAGCAGTAACCGTAGTACCGATGTTTGCACCAACGATAACGTTTATTGCCTGACTCAATGTCATAAGACCTGAGTTTACAAAGCCTACCACCATAACAGTGGTTGCTGATGAGCTCTGTATTACCGCAGTAATACCAAGGCCTGTCAAAAATCCTGCGATCTTTGTTGTAGTAAGCTTTCCCAGAATGCTTCTGAGTCCGCTGCCTGCACGGCGTTCCAACGATTCGCCCATTGTGTTCATACCAAAAAGGAACAAGCACAATCCACCGATCAACGCCAACACGTCAAATAAATCCATTTTTTCTCCTTCTTCCCGACTTCCTCTGCCGGAAAACTTTTAATTATAATAATTAACCCAAATTTCGTCAATTATATTATACCATACATTTGTTATGTTGTCAATACCCTAATTTTGAGCATTAAAAAGCCTCCAACGGGAATAAATACCGTCAGAGGCTGTCATTTTTTATATTTTTGAATATTTTTTTACGCTTCTGACGATATAACACATAAAATAACACAGGGACGCCACGGGATTGATGCCCAAGAGCCTGTAAGTCTTATACGTCATGATAGCGGACTTTAATTTGTTACCGGATTTTGATTCCTTCATCGCCACCCTCACGTTATGGAGGGGCTTATTGATTCCCTTTGCCACCGCACCGTCACGGAGCATTACCAGCCATGTGTAGAAATCCTCATGTACTGCGTCGTGCTTCATGGTGTGCTTTTCCAGCAATGATTTTTTCAGCATTACGCCCGAGCAGGACATACAATTCTGCTGAAGCATTCTCTTATACGATATCGCCTCGGGAATGCTGTACCAATACTCTGAGGCAATACCCTCGGGGTTCATGTACCCATAGCCCGTGGCAATTATATCCACTCCACCCTTTTCGGCAAGCTCTGCCTGCAGTTGGAGCTTTTCCCTATGCCAAGTGTCGTCACTATCCACAAATGCTATCCAATCATTCTTTGCCAATGACACACCGCGGTTTCTGGTGTAGGCAACTCCCGAATTTTTCTCATTAACGTAGTAATGTATCCTTGGGTCCCTTTGCACAAATTCAGTAGCAATAGCAGCCGTGCCGTCCTTGGAAGCATCGTCCACGATTATTACCTCATAATCGTCATACGTCTGCTCAAGCACGGACTCCAGAGTCTGCCTTAAATACTTCTCCGCATTGTACGCAGGTATCACCACGCTAATAGAAAGTCCCATAATTACCTTGCTCCATTACCCGTAAAGATGACCGTCACAGTACGCACCAGGCACTGCAGATCCATCTTTAATGAGCGATTTTTTATATATTCTATATCGTAAACTATCTTTTCCTCCGGCAGAAGGTCGTATCCGCCGTTTACCTGGGCGTGACCCGTCAGACCGGGCTTTACCAGCATTCTCTGTCTGAATCCTACGATATATTCGTCAAAAACATCGTAGAACAGCGCTCTTTCGGGGCGCGGTCCGACAAGGCTCATGTGGCCCAGCAGTATATTGATAAACTGCGGAAGCTCATCGATCCTGGTCTTTCTTATAAATTTGCCCACTCTCGTCACTCGGTCGTCATTCTCTCTTGCCCAACACGCACCGTGCTTTTCCGCATCAAGGCGCATGGAACGGAATTTTACCATTGTAAAAGGCTTACCGTTGAGCCCCAGTCTTTCCTGAAAAAACAGCGGACATCCCGGTGAGTCTATCATTATCACCACTGCTATTACCAGCATCGGCACAAAAAATACCGTAAGCACCGCCAAGGCAACCACGATATCAAATAATCTCTTGATAAAGCTGTACAGGGGCTTTGACTTTACCTCGCCAACCTCATCAACATATATTATTTCCTTGCCCATTACAAAGTCTTTCCTGAGGTCATTCCTCAAGGCATCTTCTTCTATAGCATCTATTTCATCATGCCTGCAACAGGGCTTTTTTTCTTCTTTTGTTTTCATTTAGAGTCCTTTTTTGTATGCAGCGCCTATCACGACCCACATACTTATATATAATACATTCCATATGATTATACTATCATTTCCCATTTCTGTCAATAGAAATAATGATATTTTTCAAAAATATTTTTCGACAAAATAGCACCCGCGGCGACAAATACCGCAGGTGCTGATTTTTTCCTATATTTGCGCTCTTACAGAGCCATGGTCATGATCTCTATCATTCTCTCGTTGAACCTTGCCATCTCCTCGGGAGTAAAGGCTCTCAGATTCATCAGCGCCATGTCGTACACCTGCTGAACCATAAGCTTTGAGATCTCCTGGTCGTCAGCCTTTTCAACTATTCTTGCCACAAGGTCGTTATTTGTGTTCAGCACCAGCTTATATTTGTTGGGGAACATGCTATCCAGGTCAAGCTCGCCCTCCATGCCGCCCATCTTGTAATGCTCGTACATTTCGCGAATTCTTCTGGACTCCTCGCTGAGGAAAAGCACCGCTGGAGTGTTGCCGTTCTTCATCGCCTCGGATGATACCTCAACGTTTTCGTCGTTGATGACGTTCTTAAAAAGCTCCGCTGCCTTTTCTCCCAAAACAGTATCAACCACGCCGTCGGACTTCAAGGTTGCTGCAATATCGCTGTCAATTCTGATAAAGCTGAGCTTTTCGTTTCTGTATTCGAGGAAGTTGATAAAGTTTCTGTCAATGAGAGTATCCAGATAAACAGCCTCCTGCTCACTCTCCTTAAACATTGTAATGAGCTGAGCCTGCTGTGCCTTGTCCGTAACGTAGAATATCTTGTTCTTCTCCTCGTTCTCGTCCACAAGGTCCGTAATTGTCTTGTACTCGTCATTGATGGTCTTAAACACGATGTAGTCCTTCATCATGTCGTAGAATTTCTCGTCCTTTATACAACCGTACTTGATAAAGAGGTTGATATCCTCCCAATACTTGTTGTACTCATCTCTGTTGTTATTGAACAGGGACTTGAGCTTTTCAGCCACCTTCTTTGTGATATGCTTGGATATCTTGGAAACGTAGCCGTCGTTCTGCAAAAAGCTTCTGGAAACGTTCAAAGGCAGATCCTGACAATCGATACAGCCCTTAAGGAGCATCAAAAACTCGGGAATTACCTCCTTTACGTTGTCCGCAATAAACACCTGGTTACTGTAAAGCTTTACCATTCCCTCAAAGGGCTGGAACTTGTCCGGCACCTGGGGGAAGTACAGAATACCCTTAAGTCTGAAGGGGTAATCCACGTTCAGATGGATCCAGAACAGGGGCTCGTTGTAATCATTGAACACCTTTCTGTAAAAATCCTTATACTCCTCTGCCGTACACTCGGAGGGTGCCTTTGTCCAGAGGGGCTTTGTATCGTTTACGGGCTCCTCCTTCTTGCACTTGCACTCGCCGTCATGGTCATGTCCGCAGGTGCATTCCTCGCCGTGATCATGTCCGCAGGTACACTCGCCATGGTCGTGCCCACAGGTACATTCGCCGTTCTCGTGATCGCAGGTACACTCGTGCTTTTCGTTAACGTCCTTTACGTATATCTCGTGAGGCAGGAAGTAGCAATACTTTCTTACTATCTCTCTCACCTTGAACACGTTGAGGAATTCCTCGCTGTCCTCTGCGATGTGGAGAGTGATCCTTGTTCCGCGCTGTGCCCAATCGGACTGACCCATTTCGTAATCCATTCCGCTTTCGGACACCCACTTTACAGCCTCGGCGCCGTCCATAAATGACAATGTGTCGATCTCAACCTTTTCCGATACCATAAACGTGGAGTAGAAGCCCAAGCCGAAGTGACCGATTATCTCCTCCGTTGCATCCTTGTTTACGTACTCCTTATACTTTTCCGCAAACTCCTTTGCGCCGGAAAAAGCCACCTGGTTGATGTACTTCTTTACCTCTGCCTCCGTCATACCGATACCGTTATCGATAAAGGTGAGAGTTTTGTTCTCGCTGTCAACAAGCACGTCAACGCGCCACTTTGTATCCTCGGGAACCTTGTACTGGCCGCCGTTGGAAATGTTGATAAGCTTTGTAATGGCATCCATACCGTTGGAAACCACTTCCCTTATGAATATGTCCTTGTCAGCATAGAGCCACTTTTTGATAACAGGAAACATATTCACCTGATCGATCTGAATATTACCCTTCTCGTTGATCATTGTTTTTCTCCTTTTTTGTTTATGTATTCCGAATTATAACGGTTTTTTCACTATCTGTGCGTTTTTTCTGGGATAAATGGGGTTTGTGGGCTTCTGCTTTTTGATCTTTGCCACGTATCTTTCCCCCTCCAGAAACGGCACGTTGACTATGCTGATGCCCTCAAGCCTTGCGCCCAGCATACCAAAGGCGTGCTCCGCCTCCTTTACCTCGTCATACACCAAGGGACCCTTGTACGCCACCAGCATTCCGCCGCACTTTACAAACGGCAGGCAATACTCGCTGAGCTTATTCAGCCCCGCCACAGCACGGGAAACGCAAATATCAAAGCTCTCCCTCATTTTGCCGTGGGCAAGCTCCTCTGCCCTGCCTGCAATGGGGTTGACGTTTTCCAGCCCCAATCTGCCGCAAACACCCTTTATAAACTCTATCTTCTTTTCCGTCGCATCGGCAAGGGTAGCCTTTACGTCCGGCAGACACACCGCCAGCGGCAATCCGGGAAAGCCTGCGCCCGTACCGATGTCGATAAAGCATTTGGCATCCTTTACGTATTTCCATCCGCTGAGGGAGTCCAGTATATGCTTTACCACAATATCGTTTTCCGTCACCTTGCCCAGCAGATTAAACTTGCCGTTAGTCTCCATCAGAATATCGCCGTAAAGCGCCAGCTTTTCCGCCTTTTCCTCGGGGAACTCTATCTCAAGGCTCACAAGCCCCTTCAAAAGTAATTCTTTGTTGCTCTGTTCCATATCTGCTCCCAATTACAGCCTGTTCTGCTTAAGGTATATCATCAAGACGGAAATATCCGACGGAGAAACTCCCGATATTCTCATCGCCTGTCCCAACGTTCTGGGCTTTACGTTATCCAGCTTCTGCCTTGCCTCAAGCCTCAATCCGCTTATGTCGCCGTAGGTTATATTATCAGGAAGAATTCTTTCCTCCAGATCCTTCATCTTGTCCGCCTGCTTTACCTGCATATCAATGTAGCCGCGGTACTTTATATCTATTTCCACGGTCTCAGCCGCCTGTCTTGACAGCTGCTCCCCGGGGAACATCTCCGTCACGTCCTTATACGTCAGCTCGGGGCGACGTATAAGCTCCGCAAGGGTCACCGCCTTTTTTGCAGGGGTAGTGCCCAGCTTTTCCAGCATTTCGTTAAGCTTTGCCGTAGGGTTGACGGAGGTTGACTCCAGTCTGTCCTTTTCCCTCTGTATTGCCTCCTGCTTTCTCATAAAGGCGTCGTACCTTGCATCGCTTACAAGTCCCACGCTTCTTCCGTACTCCGTCAGTCTGCCGTCGGCATTGTCCTGTCTCAAAAGCAATCTGTACTCCGCCCTTGAGGTCATCATTCTGTACGGCTCGTTGGTGCCCTTTGTAACAAGGTCGTCAATCAGCACGCCCACGTAGCCCTCGTCCCTGCTTATTATCAGCGGAGAGTCCTGCTTTATGTACTGTGCGGCGTTGATGCCCGCAATAATGCCCTGGGCTGCCGCTTCCTCATAGCCGGAGCTGCCGTTTATCTGTCCGCAGGTAAAAAATCCCGCCACGTTCTTTGTTTCCAGAGAAAGCTTAAGCTCCTGAGGGTCAAGGCAGTCGTACTCAATGGCGTAGGCATACCTCATTATCTTGACGTTTTCAAAGCCCTTGATGCTTCTGTAAAGCTCTCTTTGCACGTCCACGGGCAAGCTTGACGATATACCCTGCACGTACATTTCGTCCGTATATCTTCCCTCGGGCTCCAGGAAAAACTGATGCGCCTTTCTTTCCGCAAAACGCATTACCTTGTCCTCAATGGAGGGGCAATATCTGGGGCCGATGCCGTCTATTGCTCCGCTGTAAAGGGGTGAACGGTGAATATTTGCTCTTATAATGTCGTGGGTGGTTTGGTTTGTATAGCCCATCCAGCACAGATCCTGAGGGATATCCAATCTGTCATTGTCAAATGACATGGGTATCATCTCCTCGTCACCGTACTGGGGCTCCAGCTTGGAAAGATCCACCGATCTTTTGCTGACTCTTGCGGGAGTGCCCGTCTTAAATCTGCGCAACTTAAATCCCAGCTCTGCCAGCGAATCGGAAATACCGCCCGCCCTTTGGAAGCCGTTGGGGCCCGTCTGTGCTCTGTAATCACCTATTATTATCTGTGACTTCATATACACGCCGCTGGCAAGCACCACAGCCCTTGCGCCGTACTCCTCGCCCATGGCTGTCACAACGCCGCTGACCTTGCCGCCATGCTCCAGCACCCGTGTTATTTCCGCCTGGATCACGTCAAGATTTTCCGTATTTTCAAGCACGCGCTTCATCTCGTTGTGGTAACGCTGCTTGTCCGCCTGCACTCTCAACGAATGCACGGCAGGGCCCTTGGACTTATTCAGCATTCTGCTTTGGATGGTGGTCTTGTCCGCATTGCGCGCCATTTCGCCGCCCAGAGCGTCCACCTCTCTCACCAGGTGTCCCTTTGACGTGCCTCCAATGGAAGGATTGCACGCAAGAAAAGCAATGGTATCCAGATTTATAACAAACAGCGCCGTCTTAAAGCCCTGTCTTGCAGTTGCCAGCGCAGCCTCACACCCGGCGTGACCGCCGCCAATAACCGCAACGTCGTAATCATCCACCTTAATGTTCATCGTCCATCCTCCCTTATATTATCCGATCACTTACCCAAACAGAATGAGGTAAATATCTCGTTGATTATACTGTCGTCAATTCCCTCGCCTACAAGCTCCAGTATTCCCTCGTAAGCCTCTCTTATACCGATGCCCACAATGTCAAGGGGCATAAATGCGTCCATATCCTCCATTGCTCTTTGGAGTGCCTCGCCGCTGTGTCTGATGCAATGTATCTGCCTTGCATTGGTAAGGCAAACGGACTCCGTAGAGTTACCGCCCATCACCGTTTGGTATATTTTGTCCTTCAAAAGGTCAATATTGTCCCCCGTTCGGGCAGAGATCACCACGTACTCAACACCCATGGCGTCAAGATCTTTGATAACGCTGTCGTTTATGTCAGCGTCGGACTTATTCAACGCCACGATCCTCTTTTTATCCCGGGTGCTGTGCAACAGCTCCGTATTTTCGTCCCCGAGGGACTCTGACGTGCCGTCTATCATCACCAGCACAATGTCGCCGTCGTCTATTGCTCGCTTTGTCCTCTGTATGCCTATGGATTCTATCTTATCCTCTGTATGCCTCAGCCCTGCGGTGTCAAACAGACGTACTCTTATGCCGTTTATCATCACGGATTCCTCAATAACGTCCCTGGTGGTGCCGGGGATATCCGTTACTATGGCTCTGTCGTCCCCTATCAGATAATTCAGCAGGGATGACTTGCCTGCGTTGGGCAGACCGCATATCGCCACACGAATGCCCTCCTTGATGATCCTTCCCTCGTCAACGGAGGAAAGCATACCGTCAATTATCCTCTTGGCTTCACAAAGCTTGGCTGACAAAAGTTCTCTGTCCACCACCTCAACGTCCGCCTCGGGGAAGTCTATGTCCACGTCAATATTCGCCATTACAAACACGAATATATCCTTAAGACTGTTGATCCTTTCGGACAGATGACCCGAAAGCTGCTCGTAGGCATTTTTTGACGCCGCCTTGCCCGTAGCATTCAGCAGATCCATAACGGACTCCGCCTGCACAAGATCCAGCTTGCCGTTAAGATACGCCCTCTTTGTAAACTCACCGGGCTGGGCAGGGGTAGCGCCGTTTTTCAGCAGGAGCTTCAGTATCTCCCCCGAAAGCACGCCGGAACCGTGGCACTGTATCTCCACCACGTTTTCGCCCGTGTAAGATTTGGGCTGATAGAAAGATACGGCGTACACCTCATCCAAGGCTACACCGTTATCAACCACACGCCCATAATACATATGTGCATGCTCAAAGGATTCAATTTTACTTGCCGGTTCAAACACGCGCTTTAATATTTCCACCGAATCGTCACCACTCATTCTTATAACGTGTATGCCGGCAGTCTGTGGTGCGGTAGAAAGCGCCGCTATTGTTTCGTTCATTATTTAAGAACTACGATAACCTTTCTGAAAGGCTCCTCGCCCTCGCTGACAGTCTTTACGTAGGGGTCATTCTGCAATGCGGAGTGAATTATACGTCTTTCGTATGAATTCATAGGCTCAAGCATTACTCTGCGGCGAGTCTTCTTTACCTTGTGTGCAATGGATACTGCAAGCTTTTCCAGCGCCTGCTCACGCTGTGCAAGGTAGCCCTCGGAGTCGATAACCACTCTGATCTTGTCGTCCATGTACTTGCCCATGTGCAGGCTGAGCAGATAACGTACAGCATCAAGTGTTTCGCCCCTCTTACCGATAAGAACTCCGATCTTCTTGCCCTTTATCTCCACCTTGAGGGTATCCTCCTCAAGCACTGTCTGGGGCTCTGCCTCAATACCCATCAGCTTAAAAAGCTCTGTAAGGTATTCGTTCGCTATCTCAACAAGGTCGATCTTGATGGTAGCCCTGATCCTTGCGTCCTTCTTCTGAATAAGACCGAACAAGGATTTTTCAGGCTGCTCAAGCACCTCAATATCCAATTTTTCTCTCTTTGTTCCCAGCTGTGCCACCGCCACAAGAATAGCTTCTTCTATTGTCTTGCCGGTAGTTTCCACCGAATTCAATGTCATAAATGACAACCTCCCATTAGTCCTTAGAGACCTTCTTCTTATTTATGATATAATCAGTAATGAACATCTGTGCGATAGACACAAAGTTCGAAATAGTCCAATACAAAGCAAACGCACCGTTATACGTAGCACAGAAGTACAAAGACATCAAGGGGAAGATCTTGTTCATGATCTTCATCGTGTTCTGTGAAGGATCCTCCGCTGTCTTCTTCTTTGACTTTGCAGCAGCCTCTGCCATAGCCTTTTTCTGCTTCTTGTTCATCAGGTAAGTATGGTAATACTGGCTGACTGTGGAAACGATGGGCAAAACAAAGAAACCGTTACAGGTAGCCCATGCAATGGCTGCTGTTTCACCAAACATATTGCCAAAGGGGATGGAGCTGCCCAGGATCGTCTTTAACGGAGAATCGGGCGCCCAGATATTCTTGATCCACAGGAAATTGTAGCCCATTTCCCTTGAAAGCTCCTGCGCTCTGTCCATATCGATGTTCTTGATAGCGTTGAGGAGGATATCCGTATTTTCCTGAGTGATGACCTCGGGGAGCTTTTCCAATGCTGCGGGAAGATTGCCCGAGTTGTTTATCAACGCAGGGAGCATATCCCTCAATGATGTCTTCATAACGTCGGACTCGTTTATCATAGCGCCGATGTTTGCAAGGAAATCCTTCATGCCGCCATCATAATCCACCAGAACCGCTTCCATATACGCATACATATGCTCTGCGGCAATGTTTCTCAATGCGGCAAAGATGATGATGACGATGGGCATTGTCAAAAGCAACGGCAAGCAACCGCCAAGGGGGTTGATGTGATGCTGAACGTATATCTCCTGGAGCTTTTTGTTTTTCTTCTCCGGGTCGTTTGCGTACTTTTCGTTTATACGCTGTATTTCAGGCTGAATAGCCTTCATCTGAGCTGTTGAA
>JAGBHJ010000021.1 GCA_017935525.1 Clostridia bacterium
AGGCACACTTCACGCACGAAGTGCGCTTCACTTGCGAAGCATACTTCACGTTCCGCTTGCGGAACACTTAGTTCAAAAAACGCACCTTTGTCGGTAGACAAAAGTGCGTTTTTTGTTGGTGGGAACAATAGGGCTCGAACCTATGACCCTCTGCTTGTAAGGCAGATGCTCTCCCAGCTGAGCTATACTCCCAAAGTATGGTACACCTTCAGGGACTCGAACCCTGGACACCCTGATTAAGAGTCAGGTGCTCTACCAACTGAGCTAAAGGTGCATTGGAGCGGAAGACGAGATTCGAACTCGCGATTTCCACCTTGGCAAGGTGGCACTCTACCACTGAGTCACTCCCGCATAAAATTTGTTGTCATCACGCGACGACTGTTATATTATACACCAAAAGGCATTTTTTGTCAATACCTTTTTTATAAAATTTTCAAAAATTTTCGGTGGAGCACCGCCCATGCGATGCCCCACCATGTTATTATCAGTTCTTGATAACGGCTACCCTTGTGTCGTGTCCGTTGATATCCTCAACAACGGAATTTACTCCGTCAACGGCACATACGATGCTTGTAGCAAGTACCTCTGTCTTGATGTACTCCTCGTACTTCTTGACCATTGCCATAACCTCGTCGTCACCCTCAACGTAAAGAGTGATGGTATCGTTAACGTCAAAGCCCGTCGTCTTTCTTGTGTTCTGCACCTTGCTGAGGAGCTCTCTGAGCAAGCCCTCCTCTATCAGCTCGGGTGTGAGCACTGTGTCAAGCAGAACGATAAAGTTGTTCTCCATGATCATATCAAAGCCTGCCTTAACCGTGTACTGGATCTGGATATCCTCCTCAACTGCCTCAAACTCAACGCCGCCAAGGTCAAACTTGTAGCTGCCGCCGTTTGAAACCGCAGAGATCACCGCAAGAGCATCGCACTTTGCCAGAGCATTGCCAAACGCCTTCATGTTCTTGCCAACCTTTGCGCCAACAACTCTGAAGTTGGGCTTGAGTGAATAGTTGATGTACTCGGACATATCGCGTACAAAGTCAACAGTCTTAACGTTCAGCTCCTCCATAATAAGAGGCTCCAGACCGGAAAGCATCTCCTCGTACTTGCCGTCAAGCATTACGTGGGACAAGGGCTGACGTACCTTGAGCTTAACCTTTTCTCTCAATGCTCTGCCCATTGTAACAACAGTCATAACTGTGTTCATTCTGTTTTCAAGCGCAAGGTCGATAAGGCTCTCGTTTACTGTGGGATAAAGCGTAAGGTGTACGGACTCCTCGCCTGTAAACGTTCTGTAAAGCTCCTCTGCAAAGAAGGGAGCCATGGGAGCGATAAGCTGTGCAACAGTCTTGAGCACCTCAAACGTGGTGTTGTAAACTGCCTTCTTATCATCATCCAGCTCTGATGCCCAGAATCTTCTTCTGCAACGTCTGATGTACCAGTTGGAAACGTCCTCCGTTACAAAATTCTGGATCTCTCTTACTGCCTTTGTAAGATCAAATACGTCAAGAGACTCTCTTACGTACTTAACAAGGCTGTTCAAGCGAGAAAGCATCCACTTGTCTATTTCGGGACGGTTGTCATACTCAACAAAGAATTCTCTGGGGTCAAGACCGTCCATATTTGCGTACATAGCAAAGAAGCTGTACACGTTCTTCATCGTCATAAAGAACTTACCCGTTATCTCCTTAAGACCGCCGTGCTCGTCAAACCTTGTGGGCTGCCATGCGGGAGAAACGTAGTACAAATACCAACGCAGGGAGTCTGCACCGTACTTATCAAACATTTCAAAGGGATCGACCGTATTGCCCTTGGACTTGGACATCTTCATGCCGTCCTTATCCAGCAACAGATCGTTTACAAGCACTCTCTTGTAAGGTGACTTGCCCATAATAAACGTTGATATTGCCATCAATGAGTAGAACCAGCCTCTTGTCTGATCGATACCCTCGCAGATAAAGTCAGCAGGATAAAGCTCATCAAATCTCTCGCTGTTCTCAAAGGGATAATGGTGCTGTGCAAAGGGCATCATACCGCTGTCGAACCAGCAGTCGATAACGTCCTTAACTCTCGTCATGGGCTTGCCACAGTCGGGACAAGTGATGTGTATCTCATCAACGTAGGGTCTGTGAAGCTCAATGCTCTCGTCAATATCCTCTATCGCGCGCTCAACAAGTTCTTTTCTGGAGCCGATAGTTTCGCACTTGCCGCACTCACAGCGCCAGATGTTGAGGGGTGTACCCCAATAACGGCTTCTGGAAATAGCCCAGTCGTTAACGTTTTCAAGCCAGTTGCCAAATCTGCCCTCACCAACGTAGGAGGGATACCACTCAACTGTCTTGTTGTTTGCAACCAGCTGATCCTTCAGCGCTGTCATCTTTATATACCAGCTGGGCTTTGCATAGTAGAGCAAGGGTGTGCCGCATCTCCAGCAATGGGGATAATTGTGCGCCATCTTCTCTTTTCTGTAAAGCTTGCCGTTTTCGTACAGCCATTCGATGATATCGGGGTCAGCATCCATTACAAACTTGCCTGCCCAAGGAGTTTCCGTAAACAAGCCGTTTTCCGCAACGGGCTGCAGAATGGGCAGACCGTATCTTACACAAGTGCCGTAGTCATCGTCACCAAATGCGCCTGCAGTATGAACGATACCCGTACCATCCTCGGTAGTAACGTAGTCTGCACAGGTCACAAAAAACGCCTTCTTTGTAGCCTCAACAAAGGGCATCATCTGCTCGTACTCAACGTACTCAAGGTCCTTACCCTTCATCTCCTCGATTATTTCGTACTCGCCGCCCAGCACCTTGTCAGCCAATGCCTTGCAAACGTAATAGATAGTGTCGTCCTTCTTTACCTTTGCGTAGATAACCTCGGGGTGTACTGTAAGAGCAGTATTTGACGGCAATGTCCAGGGTGTTGTTGTCCATACGAGGAAATACTCGTCAGCATCCTTTCTCTTGAACTTAACGAATACTGTCGTTGTCTTTATCTCCTTATAGCCCTGAGCAACCTCGTGAGAAGCCAAGCCTGTACCGCAACGTGTGCAGTAAGGGAGGATCTTGTGACCCTCGTACATAAGGCCTGCCTTGTTGAACTTATCCAAAGCCCACCATGCAGACTCAATGTAGTTGTTGTCCAATGTGATGTAGGGGTTTTCAAGATCGATGAGGTAAGCCATGCGCTTTGTCATCTCTCTCCACATACCCTCATACTCAAATACGGATTCTCTGCACTTTTCGCAGAATTCCTTTATGCCGTAGTCCTCGATCTCGTTCTTATCGTGAAGACCAAGCTTCTTTTCCACCTCGATCTCAACGGGCAAGCCGTGAGTATCCCATCCTGCCTTTCTCTTGACCTGGTAATTCTCCATAGTCTTGTAGCGGCAGATAGCATCCTTCAGTGCTCTTGCCATTACGTGATGGATACCCGGTCTGCCGTTTGCCGTAGGCGGGCCCTCAAAAAATACAAAGCTTTCGTGACCCTCTCTGTCGTCAACAGTTCTCTTTAAAATATTGATCTCATCCCAATATTTTGCGATCTCGGCCTCACTTGCTTTGACGTCATTGGATAAATTCTTAAATTCAGCCATTTCAATATCCTTTCGACCCCTTTCGGGGCGTTATAATTATAATAATATCCCGTAAACAAATATGCTTACGGGACGAACATACAAAATATCCGCGGTACCACCCGGTATTGAGTGCACAGGCACTCCACCTTGACACAATTAACGCTTGTACACGGAAGGACTTACTTACCGAGGGGTGTTCTGCCCTACTGCTGTGAGGTGATATTCTGCACGGCAAACGTTAGGGTACTCACACCACCGACCCCTCGCTGAAACTACACCGGGCATACTTGTCCTCGTCATTGCATTTACCGTATTATTCTACCATACAATTGATAAATTGTCAAGGGCTTTTTTCGGTTTATTCGGTAAAATGACCGTGAAGCACTCCTCCACGGTCACGTCATTATTTTTTAGCACGTCTTCTTGCCGTCATGGCGTTGATAACTATCAACAGACCCAACAGGGCAACTATTGCAGCACCCAGCACTATGTACATTGTACCCTGGGATACACTCTCGCCAAAGAAGTACAGATTGCAGTCGATGCCGTCACGCATCCAGTCAACCGCCTCAGCAGGCACTCCATCCTCCACCATGTATTCAAAAACGCCGCCCAAGGCATGATTTCTGACCAAGCCCGTGCCGTAAGTTCCGGGCAAAAGTGATATAACGTTCCTCAATCCCTCGTTAAACTGGGAAATGGGCATATACGCTCCGCACAGAAATCCGTAGCCTGCGCTTATGATAGTACCCACTGCAGACATCTGTCCGTCGGTCGACAAAAAATGATGTATCACCGACGACAGCGCCGTGCCAAACAGCACCAACAGCACCACGTCGCAAAACAATAACGCAACGTCGCTTGCGGAAAGATACCAGCCCGTGCTGTACAGATACAAAAGCCCTGCCCCTGCGGTAATAAGGCACACTATAAGGGAGGAAAAAGCGGACGATACGTAATAGGACAAAGCCAGTGTTCCTCTTTTTACGGGCGAAACCGTAAGATCCCTCAGCGCTCCTGTCACCTTATCCTGAATGGAAAGCATATTTGAGCAAAACGACACCGTCACACAGCTGACCGCCAGCAATGACGATATCAGCTGACCGCCAACCAATGCGCTTATGATCTCATCCTTTAGGACCATTCCCTCCGGAAGTGCCGATAAAAACGTATCCTCATACACCTGGCCCAAAAAGGTTGCGTACAAGAACAAAAGTATCAGCGGAGATATCATTGCGGTAATAAACATACCCTTGTCCTTAAAGAAAAGCCTTGTGTTTCTCTTTACCAATGCCCAAAAGCCGGTCATTTGTCCTCGCCTCCAATCA
Source organism: Clostridia bacterium (assembly GCA_017935525.1). Taxonomy (GTDB): domain Bacteria; phylum Bacillota; class Clostridia; order HGM11327; family HGM11327; genus SIG351. Next base: position 4,897 of record JAGBHJ010000021.1, read on the forward strand.
ATTCCTTACCCGTTACTGCAAGAAAGACGTCGTCCATCCTGCCCTTAATTACCTCATAATCACGGAATACCTCAGGGTTTCTTACGATAAGCTCAGTTACCTCCCCCGTATTGCCGACACTGATCCTGTACGCATCCCTCAGCACCTCGTAAGGCTTTCCAAAGGCTTTGATGTCCTCCTCGCTTACGTTATACACAGTAACAAAATCCCCCGTGTATCTGTTTTTAAGCTCCAGAGGCGTGCCCTTTGCCACTATCTGACCCTTATCGATTATCACCACGTAGTCAGCATCCGCCGCCTCCTCCATGTAATGCGTGGTCAAAAGCACGGTCATGTTTTCGTCCCTGCGAAGCGTGGAAATAACGTTCCACAGCATTTTTCTGGTCTGTGGGTCAAGACCAGTTGTAGGCTCGTCAAGTATCAGAATTTCAGGTGAATGGAGCAATGCTCTTGCAATGTCTATCCTGCGCCTTTGTCCGCCTGAAAGCTTTTTTACCGTTCTTTTTAAGAGCTCTCCAACACCCAAAAGCTCATCCAGCTGAGCCAGTCTTGCTTCAAACGCCTTTCCCCTTATGCCGTAAAGGGCTGCTCTGCTTTCAAGGTTTTCCCTTACGGTAAGCGCCATGTCAAGTGCAGAATGCTGGAAAACAACGCCCAGCGTACTCTTTATTTTGTCAAGATGCGTATCAACGTCAATACCGTTTATAAACACCTTTCCCTCATCCTTTGCCAGCTGACCGCAGATTATGGATATGGTGGTGGACTTTCCCGCACCATTTACCCCCAAAAACGCAAACAGCTCGCCCTTTCTGACCTCAAAGCTCAGATCGTTGACAGCCTTTACCTCGCCAAAGCTTTTCTTAAGTCCTTGGATCTCTATTATTCCGTTCATAATATGTCACACCTCTGCGGTTTTCTTTTTTCGTAATAGTAATAAGCGTCAAAGCCCAGACTTTTGAGCATTTGTATCGCTCCGTCAAACCAGTTGCCTGCATTTTGTGCAACGTGCGCATCGGAGCCGATGGTAACCAGCTCTCCGCCAAGCTCCCTATACTTTTTTACCACCCATTTCGGCGGCATTGTATCTCCAAGGCTCGTGCCAATACCCGACGTATTGACCTCAAGCGCTATATTTTTCTCGATTATAATTTTTAATATATCAGTTATTCTTTGCTCGTAACGGGCAAGGTCCACACCTCTGGCAAATTTGCCGTTTATGTATCTTATGGGGCAGGACAAATGCGCCATAACGTCAATGTCCGTGGTTTCAAGCATGGTG
>JAGBHJ010000166.1 GCA_017935525.1 Clostridia bacterium
TCAGCTGTTGGGCGCGGATTATCGCCGCATACTGCAACAGAATATTCTGCCACAATATTTCTTCCCCTGTGGACTCCTTGATGGCGCCGAGGATTTCCGCCGTAGCCTTTGGCAAAAGTCGGTCCAGATTTTCCGTCATCACGTCCGCTGTCAGCATTTTTGCTGTGCTGTCCCATCCGTCCTGCTTTGCCCATCTGGACACCGTGGCAGGAGAAACGGAAAGCGCATCTGCGATCTGCTTTTTGGTCACCCTTCCTTCGCCGCTAAGGTACATATTAAATGCCCTTTCCCGCAGCTCGGATCTACTCATTTACAACAGTCCTTTCCGTGCGTATAATGCCGCACGGTACGATTATATACCCTATTTTCGTAAAATTTTCGGAAAACCGTTATAAATCAAAATATATAAGTAATACTTCTTGCAGAGCCAACGATGTGATCCACCATATCTTCCGTCAGATCATCAACGTGCACCACCTTGAACTTATCCCCATCCTTGATAAGAAACGTGGAATGCTTGTCGCTGTACAAATTATTTGCAAGGACCCAGCCCTTACCCTTTTCGTCCTCGATTGCAGCAAAGAACATATTGCCGTCGTCATTCTCTACCAAAAGATCCTCCGTAGTTGCGTAGCCTGTGATCTCATCTTTATCGTAGCTTGCTACGCAGTCGTACATAGGCACGGCAGGCGTATTCTTAAAGCCTGTAAAGCTCTCCCGCACGTAACCGATAGGCCTGAGCTCAATTTGTGCGCCGGACAGATAATCCAAAGACACGTTGAAAAATTCTGCGATCTTTATCATAGCGTTACGTCCAGGGGCCCTCTTGCCTGATTCTATCATAGAAACAAGGCTCTTTGTTATACCCACAGCATCCGCTACCTGCTGCTGAGTATAGTTGCCATCCAACCTCAAACTCTTAATTCTTTCTCCGATAGTAATTTCCATCGCAAAACCTCCAAAAACCTTTTCTTTTTTGTATATTATATTCAAAATGAATATATTTTTCAATAATTATTTTTCCAATTCATGCAAAAAGTCCAAATTTATCGCAAATTCAGCAAAAAATTGCAAATGATACATTTTTATGTTTTCCGAAAAAACGGAGTTGACACAACATGGACAAAAGTGTATAATTGTGTTGTTAACATCGTGTTAACAGAAAATATTCCAAAAAGGAGAACAGAACAGTGAACACGCAAATTCACACAAAAACACTTAAAGATCTTCGTCTCAAAAAGGGACTCACACAGGCAATGGTTGCAGATATCGTTGGGATCTCCGTATCTCATTACAGCAATATTGAAAACCGCAACCGAGGCATCAACTACAAGCTTGCCAAGCGACTTTCCGCTTGCTTATCCGTCAGCATTGATAATATCTACAAATGCTCGGGCTATTGACATCAACGGAGGTATTCAAATGGAAAACAGCATTACGACCTACAAAAAGATAATCGAATTCTATCTGAAAAACGACTTTCTGCTGGATCAGGAGCTACATTACAGAAAACAGATCGGCAAGACCCGCACTCCCATAACCATAAACAAGTTGTTAACCCCAATACCCTTTAACGAGGCAGACAGCATACATACAGTCATTACCTCACAACTGGAAACAATGCCGCCACAGCAAAAGGAATACGTCCGTCTGCGTTACCACAAAAACTGTACGTACGACGTCATCTGCGGCTTTTTGTGCCTTAAGCGCAGTACGTTGTTCAGAATGGGCGAGGATATACTCAACGACCTTCTGTTTGCAGTAATGCTCGACGAGCGCTCAAGAGAGAGCATCATTTCTGCGGATATATCCTGCTACATTCTGTAAAACGTATATTTACGTCCCACCTGCACACACTATCCAAAAAAGGAAGGATATTATATGTCAAACAACAAACGAACAGGATCTCAAACAATATATCTTCCCGAAAGACCCTCTATCATGGACATAGGCACCGCCGCAGGCAATAAGGAATGCGAGGGTCCATTGGGAAAATATATAGATTCAAATATCGACTCCTCCTCTACCCAAACATCTTGGGAGCTGGAGGAGCGTGCAATGGTCCAAAAAGCATTGGACAACGTCCTATCCAAAACCCACACGTTGGAAAGGGATATTGATTATTTTTTGATGGGTGATCTGCTAAATCAGATAGTTTCGTCATCCTACACCGCAAGAGAAACCGCCATACCCTTTATAGGGCTGTACGGGGCGTGCTCCACAATGGCACTCTCGCTCTCCGTTGCTGCAATACTCATAGACGGCGGATTTGCCAAAAACGCCATTGCCGCCACAGGCTCACACTTTTGCACAGCGGAAAGA
>JAGBHJ010000167.1 GCA_017935525.1 Clostridia bacterium
CAAGCAGGTCCCCTTCTGCACCCAGCAGCTGTGCAATGGGGCGCATAAATGCGATCCCCAACCCTGCCAGCACCACACCCACACCGATGGATATGTACACCAGCATGGAGAATATGCTGTTTGCCTTTTGTGCCTTGCCCTCTCCAAAGGTCTTTGCCACAAGGGCGCTGCCGCCCGTTCCGAACATAAAGCCAAACGCACCCAGAACCGCAATAAAGGGGTAAATAAAATTGACAGCAGCAAAGGGCGTTTTACCTGCAAAATTAGAAACAAAGTAACCGTCCACCACGCCGTATATGGATGTGAATATCATCATTATAATGGACGGGAACGTAAAGCGCAAGAGCTTTGAAATGCTGAAATGCTCCGATAACTGTATTTTCATAATAACTCCAAATTCTACCCACGGGCGACACGCTGTCTTGATCACCCGCTTACACCAATATTGTACCACATATTTGCGAAAAAATCAATACTCTCTTTTGGGTGGAATCGTTCTCTCCCGAGGAGAGAGTGCGTATCTTCACAGGTTAGCCCTCAAAAACGCCACATTAGGGTGACTTTTTTGACGATTTGGTTTATAATAAAAGTGTCATTGGGGGTAAGCCCCGATGTCTGATAAGATGATTATATCGACGGCTCCCGATTCTCCACACCACACCACTATACAAAGGGGGCCGTTGATATCAATTAAATATTTACGCGGCACTCCCGATATGGCTGTGCCGTAATTATTTGCCAAAAACAAAAGGAGTATATATTATGAAATGGAGTATTATATCTGATTCTTCCTCTGACATCCTGACGGGGGGACTTGATTTTGGAGAGATACATTATGATACCGTGCCCTTTATTCTTCGCATTGAGGATGATGATTTTGTTGATGACAAGGACGTTGATCTTGAAGCAATGCTGAACAAAATGGAACACGCAAGGGCGGCAAGCCATTCCGCCTGCCCCTCACCCCAAGCATGGGAGGAGCATTTTCTCAAGTCTGACAACACCATTGCCATTACTATTTCCGCAAACCTCTCGGGCTGTTACAACAGCGCGGTGATAGCCAGGGACAATGTTTTGGCACAGCATCCCGAAAAGCGCATCCACATACTGAATTCCCGTGCTACCGGCCCCGAAACAGCCCTTTGCATCCGCAGGCTCATTGACCTTATCAACCAGAACGTGGATTTTGACGAGGTAGTGGAGCTGGCAGAGCAGTATCTTGCGGACTCACACACGGCATTTGCTCTCTGCTCGTTTGACAATCTTATAAAAAACGGCAGAATGAATAAGCTTGTGGGCATTGTTGCCAAGACCCTTGGTGTATGGGGTGTGGGTATTGCCAGCGACGAGGGCACCATTGCCATGAAGGGCAAGGCTCGTGGCACAGCAAAAGCCATAGATATTATGCTGAACTATATGTCCGACTGTAACTACCGCGGCAACCGCGTGGCGATACATCATTGCGAGAATGAAAAGGTAGCCCAGCGTCTTAAGGCGGCAATAATTGAGCTTTATCCCCGTGCTGACGTCGTTATACGGCCAACACGTGCCCTTGACAGCTATTACGCAGAGCGAGGCGGCATTATAATCGGCTTCAAATGTAATTGACAAGCTACCTGCCTTGCAGGTCTTACACCTTCTCACAGAGGTCTGTGGGGAGGTTTTTCTCATTATATGACGTAATCCGTATATCGCTGTTTAAGCAATACCGCCCTCTTTTTAGGCGAATATGACTGCGGCACCTTCCTTACGGAGGGTGCCGCCAAAAGCTCTCTTTTTATTACTCAAAAATGCGACGTATCACAGCAGATCCTTTACCGCAGGGTAGAGCGCCTCTGCCCATAGTCTGCTGCCCTCCTCGTTGGGATGACCAACGTACTTTGCCCTTTGGGGCTCCTCCTCGCTTAGTGACAGCACCTTTCCCGTGTCAAACACCAGCTCCACCTGCTCTGCAAGCACGGACTTTACGTAGTCGTTGACTTGGTGCCATACGGCGGTCTTTTCTTCGTTATAGTCAAATGGAGGCAAGGTCTGCAATATCACCGTCTTACCCATGGACTTAAAATACTTGACTATTATGGCAATATCACGCTTGATCTCTTGGCCAGAAAAGCCCTGCAAAACGTCATTTACGCCGTAGCACACTATTGCTGCGTCACAATGCTTTGCCTTGTACGCCCATGCTCCCAAGGAAGCCATATCGTTTGCTCTTGCGTAGCCCAGACCCAGATTCCAAAATGAATTCTTATCCCCCAGCATCTTTGACAGCAACGCATTCCAATGCAGGTAGGAGTTGAAGGGTGTGCCGATTCCCTGAGTGATGGAGTCGCCCACGTAAACCACTCGCTTGTTGATGGGTCTGTTGCAACCTATCATGCCTGGCAGGGGCATTTTAACGTTGTATTCCCAGCCGTCCTTTGTCCTGATGTACACGGGCAAAAGGCTTTCCTCGTGGTGGGGCATCATGGATCCCGAAAACTCCATTTCGAGGCACAGATATTCATCCTCATCAAGCTCCAGCTCCACCTCGTCCGTACAGAAAAACTCTCCCGGTGCCACCTGCTTTTCCGTTTTGCCGTCAAAGGTCAAGGGAACAAAGCCGCAAAGGCTGTCATTCACTCTTTTTATTACCTCTGCCTCCGTAAAGCCGTCCGCAAAGGCATCCTTGCCGCACTTTGCAACCCTTGCTGAATGTATAGTCCACGGATCGCAGATCATGTTCTTATTGCTGATAGATCCGTCGGCAAAGGTACTGTCCATAATGTTGGAAAAGAGCAATGAGTAGCCGTATTTTCCGCCGTTTGTTATTTTATAAAACACTCTGCCCGTTATTCTTCTGCCGTCAGAAATAAAATGATACTGATTACCGCTTGCGGCAACCGTGTTTGACGTATATTTTTTGAAATATTCCATGTCATCCTCCGTTGTAGGGTCAAGCCCATCGTTTATATTTTAACACATATCCACATCATTGTCAACTATATAAAAAGACACCCATGCTATTGCACAGGTGTCGTGATGATATTATTTCTTGTTCTTTCGCTTCCACTCGGATACTGCGTACAGGCTCAGCGTCACCGCAATGGTGGCAAGTGCCGTCACTACCATACTCACTCCTATAACCTTCATATGGTTGACAGGCTTGGGCTGAGGCTTGTAGCCCGGGTCATCCGTAGGAGTAGGTGCCGGTGTTACCATGGGAGTAGGCGTTACCGTGGGAGTAGGCGCTACCGTAGGAGTAGGCGCTACCGTAGGAGTAGGCGTTACCGTTGGTGTGGGCGCTACCGTAGGAGTAGGCGTTACCGTGGGAGTAGGCGTTACCGTAGGAGTAGGCGTTACCGTGGGAGTAGGCGTTACCGTGGGAGTAGGCGTTACCGTAGGCGTAGGCGTTACCGTAGGAGTAGGTG
>JAGBHJ010000022.1 GCA_017935525.1 Clostridia bacterium
CATACCCTGCCATTTTCTTTTTACTGTCGGACATAGCCCCTCCCGATACCAACGTGATCGGACAGCACCGCTTTATCCGCGGCACTCCTTACAGACTATTATAACACAAAAATCCAACAATTTCAATAGTTTATACTATCAAAGTTACTTTGTATAAAAAATAAATAGCCGCAAGATCAAGCACAAGACATACTGGGACTCCTATAACGAATTTCATATGCTTGGTTTTGTGGCGGAATACCACCATACCCATATGAATTCCGCAGGCACCCAGCATTACCGCCAGCATCATCAGCATACTTTCGGGTATTCTGGAATGCGCCGTCCCGCCCTTGCGCTTATTCCCGGGCTTAGCGTTTACAATGGCTATGCGCTTGTCGATACCCATCATCACAAAGGCAATGACGTTTATCACCGCAAAATACAAAAACAAAAATACGTCCGACATTATTTTTTTGCCTCACAAAGCTTTACTATCAGCATTTCAAATGCCGACCTTGCCTCAGCTCTACCCGTTTTTACCTGCCTGTCTACCTCAAGGCACATGGACAATGCGTCCTTGCAGGAGCCTACCGTAAAGTTTGCCGCCTGGCGCTTGACCTTGTCGTAAACAAATGGCTTTAACGCCAGCTTTTCCATTGTCTCCTTTTGGGACATTCCGCTTTGATTACAACCGAGATAACGCAGTATCAGCTGAAGCTGTCTTTCCACCAATGCCAAAAGCTGAAAAGCCTCCGAACCATCGTTAAGCAGCAACGCAGTCTGGCGGTATGCCTCTGCGGTCTTTTTTGCCGCCACAGCATCCACCAGAGCAAACACTCCGTGCTCGGGAGTATGGGCGATCATCTCGTCGATGTCGTTTCTTGTAACAGCATCCTCCTCCGTTGAGCTTGCCACCTTGCCGACCTCGTTCTGCAGGGAAAACAAGTCCTCACCCGCCATCGATATGAGGTATTCTGCATCGGAGGGAGTGATCCTTTTGCCGTTATTTTTGAATTCTCTTACCACCCATTTTATAAGGTCAGCCTTTTCCGGCTTGTCAAAGCTGACAAGGTCTGCCACTGCCTCTATCTTTTTTACGCAGCCCAGTCTTTTGTCCGTTTTGCCGCTGACCGCAATTATAATGAGTACTGTTTCGTCAGCCTCCTCACAAAGCTTTACAAAGCCCTCGTCCTTAAAAATGGCGTTATCGGGCTTTACGTTAAGCAATACCAGTTTTCTCTCCGACATAAAAGCAGGCGCACTGAGGCAGGGCAATATGCTGTCGTAGGTTGCGGTAGCATCGTCAAAAACGCTTAAGTCAAAATCCAGCATGGACGGCTCAACGTAAGCCTTTTTCAATCTTTCTATTACCGTATTCTTGACGTATTCCTCATCACCCGACAATACGCACACGGGCTTGATATCGGCAGAGCCGATAAGCTTTATATAATCCTTATAATCCATTTCTGCCGACACCTCCCCTTATGCTTTCTTATACCTTTTCCACCACGCAGGTGGACACTATATCCGCACCTGTGCCGAGAATATTCTCTACCAACACGTCGCCCACCTTTACGGGTGCGTTTACCTTTACGCTGTACAGAGCCTTTACCGCATCCTTCATCATGCCCTTGGGTATGGGCTTTGACGTTTTTACGGACGCCAGCTTAAACTCGCCGCCGACAACCGCCACGGAGGACGTAAGTATTCTTTCGGGAGCTGTGACCTCTGCCGTTGCGTACGTTATTCCGTTCTTGCACTTATATCCTTCCAGCTTTGCAATGCTGCCATCCTCTGCAAAGGACACCTTTATGTCGCATCCGTTGGGGCAAGCAATACAAGTTATAACGGTATCTTCTCTTTTCATAATAATTATAACCCTTCCTTCCGGTTTTTGCAAGTATTATTCTTCTATTCCAATACGAAGCTGACTTGCGGAGTCAATATCCATCTGTGCCAGCTTGATCTTTTCCATCTCGCCAGGTGTCAATATGCTCTTTTTGAAGGAGCGCACAAGTCTGTCACCGTCGTAAACCGTGATACGTGCATCCTTATACACCTTGCCCACTCTGAACATAAAGTCCGCAGTCTTTCTGTCGCAATTCTTATGCACCGTGCTGGGCACAACGTAACGAACGCCGTTTTCGGGGATGACCTCAATAGCCTCGCCCTCGTTCTTTTTGCCCTTGATGTAATCCGCCGCGCACTTGCCCGCATTGTTTGACTCGATGGTAACAAAGTCAACAAGGTCATGCACGTGAACAACGTTACCGCAGGCAAACACGCCGTCCATATTTGTGGACATATTGTCATCCACAAACAATCCGCCCGTAACAGGGTTCAGCTCAACGCCTGCACCCTTGGACAGCTCGTTTTCGGGAATAAGACCTACGGAAAGCACCAGCATATCGCACTGAACGTATTCCTCCGTACCGGGTATGGGCTGCTTTTTCTCGTCAACCTTGGCAACCGTTACACCAGTTACTCTGTCCTTGCCGTGAATGTTGACAACCGTGTGGTCAAGGTAAAGCGGAATGCCGTAGTCGTCAAGACATTGAACGATATTTCTCTTAAGACCGCTGGAATAGCTCATAAGCTCATACACAGCCTTTACGTTTACACCCTCAAGAGTAAGCCTTCTTGCCATTATCAAGCCGATGTCGCCCGAACCAAGAATAACCGCTTCCTTGCCGGGTACAAAGCCGTCAATATTGATAAGTCTTTGTACCAAGCCTGCAGTATATACACCTGCAGGGCGCTCACCTGTAAGCATTATTGCAGGGCGGGACTTTTCTCTGCATCCCATGGCAAGCACGATAGCCTTTGCCTTGTAGAACACCATGCCGTCATCGGGCGAAACAGTCCTTACGATCTTATCCCCCGTAATGTCGAGCACAAATGTGTTGAGCTTTATTTCTATACCCAGCTCCTTTGCCTTTTCCTCGTAACGTGCGGCATACTCGGGGCCTGTAAGTCTTTCGCCAAACATCTGCAAGCCAAAGCCGTCATGTATGCACTGGCGGAGCACGCCGCCTGCGTATTTGTCACGCTCTATGATAACTATATCGTCTATTCCGTTTTCCTTTGCGGTAATTGCCGCCGCAAGTCCTGCAGGGCCTCCGCCGACGATGACAAGGTCCTTATCTATACAAATATCCACCTTGATCACTCCTCTCTCAACGTGCGGTAAAGCATCTTTGAATCTTCATTCTGCTTTCTGATCTCTGTTTGACTTACGCCCAGCTCCCTTGCCAATATCTCTATAACTCTTGACGTACAGAAGCCGCCCTGGCATCTTCCCATACCTGCTCTTACACGCATCTTTACGCCGTCAACAGTTACTGCGCCTGCGGGTCTTCTGATAGCGTCAAGTATCTCACCCTCCGTTACCTGCTCGCAGCGGCAAACGATCTTGCCGTATGCAGGCTCCTTTGCAATGAGCGCGTTTGCATCTGCCTGGGACATAAGGCGGGGCTTCTTTTCAGCAGGGCGGTTCATCACGTATGTCTTCTTTGTTGACATTTCGATACCGCAATCCTTCATAATGCCCACCAGATACTCCGCAATAGCGGGTGATGAGGTAAGTCCGGGAGATTCAATACCTGCCACGTTGAACAAACGAGGATTTGCCTTGCTCTGTCCGATAACAAAATCCCCCGTTGTGGGCACAGAACGCACTCCCGCAAACATGGTTATAAGCTTTCTTTCGTTGACCGTGGGAACGGACCTCTTTGCGCCCCTTATTGCCTCTGCAATGCCGTCCTTTGTGGTGGACTTGTCGTACATATCGTCCACGTTGTGTGACGTGGGTCCCAAAAGCACGTTGCCGTCGATAGTGGGAGAAACCAAAATACCCTTGCCCATCTTTGACGGCATCTGGAAAATAACGCTGTTTACGATGCCGCTTTCGCTCTTGTCAAGAATAAGGTATTCACCCTTTCTCGCAATTATATCAAAGCTGTCATCACCAAGCATTCTTGCGATCTTTGCGGAGTTTACACCTGCCGCATTTACAACGTACTTTGCCTCGTATACGCCCTTGTCCGTATCGATACGGATATAGTCTCCCATATCCTCCATGCCGATAACGGTGTGGGCTCTCAAAAACTCAACGCCGTTTGTGCAAGCAAGCTCCGTGGATGCAATCGCCATCTTGTAGGGGCTTATGATACCCGTTGTACCTGAGTGCAGGGCGCTGGTAACGTCCTTGCTGATGTTGGGCTCTCTTTTGAGGAGCTCATCGCCCGAAACAATGGACAAATGCTCAACGCCGTTCGTCAAGCCTCTCTGATACAGCTCATACGCCTTTTTGTCGTCATCCTCGCCAAATGCGATAACGTACGCACCGCACCTGTCGTAGTCAATGTGGAGTCTTTCTGCCATTTCAAGCATCATTTCCGTTCCTCTTACGTTGAGCTTTGCCTTAAGAGTGCCGGGGATGGGGTCATACCCACCGTGCACGATGCCGCTGTTGGCTCTGCTGCATCCGTTTGCAGGATCAAGGCTTTTTTCCGCAATGGCAATTTTCAAATCGTACTTTGAAAGCTCCAGCGCAATAAAGCCACCCGATACTCCGCTTCCTATAATAAATATATCATACATTTTGTCTGAACCCATCCGCTATCTGCGGAAGTCCTTTCGAAAAATTTTATTTTATCGGTTATAGCCGTGTTTTTATTGCATAATAAACCACAAAAGCCACGGCAATTTTTCTATTATATTTTACTCCAAATACCTTCGTTTTGCAAGACATTTTTGCCCAAACAAAGGACAAAATTTATTATTTACCCATCAGATGGTAATAACGCCGAAGGCATTCAGCACCGACGATATCAATATAAGTAATATGCACACGGGCGCAACGTACTTGATGACCACGGCAAAAAGCCCCTTTGACTTAAATCTGCCGGACTCCTCCACCTCGTCAATTATTGCCTTGGGCTTCAGCACGTAGCCCACAACGATGCATGTCACAAACGCCACCACGGGCATTATAATGTTATTGCTTATAAAGTCAAAGAAATCAAGGAACTGCATTCCCAATATTCTGACGCCATCCCACGCGCTGTAACCCAGCGATGACGGAATACCAAGCAACAAGCATACCGCCAGCACGATAATGCAGGAAATCTTTCTGGGAAGCTTCAGCTTGTCCATAACGATGGAAACTATCGTCTCCATAAGCGATATTGCAGATGTCAACGCCGCCAAAAGTACCATAACAAAGAAAGCAAAGCCTATCACGGAGCCTGCGGGCATTGTATCAAATATTTTGGGCAATGTCACAAACATCAACCCCGGACCCTGACCCAATGCGCTCTCATCACCGCCGGAGAATGCAAACACCGCAGGTATTATCATCAAGCCCGCAAGAAAAGCTATTCCCGTGTCAAATATCTCTATGTGATGAGTTGATTTTTCGATACTGATATCCTTTTTCATGTATGAGCCAAAGGTGATCATGATACCCATAGCCAATGACATTGAGTAGAACAGCTGACCCATGGCGGCAACCACCGTCATCATGGAGAATTTGGAAAAGTCGGGCATTATGTAATACAGAACGCCGTCCCATGCCCCGTCCATAGTGCAAATAGTATATACCGCAATAAAAACGGTGAGCACCACCAGCACGGGCATCATTACCTTGCTGACCTTTTCCACGCCCTTTTCCACGCCAAAAAGGACTATCACCGCGGTAATGCCTATAAACAGCGCAAACCAAGCCAAGGGCTCGCCCACCGTGGCAATGTAATTGTCAAAGAATTTACCCTCTGCCATTGCACCACCAAGGCCCGTCGCAAAGCCAACCACGTACTTCATTACCCAGCCGCCTATGACGGAATAATACGGCAAAATTATCACGGGAACCACCGCCGCCAGCACACCTGCAAAGGAAAACCTCTTGTCCAGCTTTTTGAATGCACCTATAGCACTCAAGCCCGTTTTTCTGCCGATGGCGATCTCCGCTATCATAAGAGAAAAGCCAAACGTAACCGACAGAATTATATAAACCAGCAGAAAAATTCCGCCGCCGTACTTTGCCGCAAGGTACGGAAACCTCCATATATTGCCCAAGCCCACGGCAGAGCCTGCCGCAGCCAGTATAAAACCCAATTTTCCGGTAAAAGATCCTCTGTTTGAAGTCATTGTAATTACCCCTTTCCCAAACAACAAGACAAAGTATATTTTAACATATATTAACAATTTTGTCAAATAGAATTCATAAAAATTCGGCACTTTGGCAAAAATTGCTTGGGGATAGATAATGCAACTGTATAAAAAAGACTTGCCTTAGTATCGACGCAGAAGTACCTCATAACAAAAAGACGAAAAACAATACCGACGGGTGCTAAAGGACAGTAAAAAAGCCGATATGGATTTGATTCCGTATCGGCTCTTTTGTATAGCACTACCACTTTCGGTGGTGAGTAAGTGCGCTCTTCCTGATAGTTTTTAGTGATATGCTGTCGCTTTGCAACAGCG
>JAGBHJ010000168.1 GCA_017935525.1 Clostridia bacterium
AGAAGCTTTGGGCAGAGGCTCCCAGAGTGGATATAGGGGAATAATATCTTAAAGGGTGGATCTACCGGTGAATAACAAAAAGGCACGCGATTACAGAGACGGCGACAACGTTGAGGGCTTTTTTCTGCTGAAGGATTGGCAGGAAAAGCTGGGCAAGAACAATTCCAAGTATATTGACATCGTATTTAGTGACGATTCGGGTGATATTAACGGCAAAATATGGAACAGCAAGGACAGCTCTCAATACGACTGTGAGGTCGGCGCAGTTGTCAAGGTGCGGGGCGTGGTAAAGAGCTGGAACAGCCAGCTTCAGGTCAACGTGGAGCGCATAAGAAAAACTACCGACGCCGACGGCGTGTCTATCAGCAGCTTTGTGGCATCTGCCCCCGAGTCCTGTGCAGATATGTTTGACATGGTGCTGAGGTATATCGACAGAATACAAAATCTGCAGATAAAGCAGCTCGTTGCGGAGATAGTAAAACGCAAGGAGTCAAAGCTTAAGTATTTCCCTGCGGCAAAGTCAAACCATCACGCAGTAAGAGGCGGTCTGCTGTATCATATTACCACCATGCTGCGTTTGGCTGACAGCATAATGCAGATATACGATCTTGACTCTGACCTGGTATATGCGGGCGTCATTCTCCACGATATCGAAAAGACCACAGAGCTTGCGTCAAACGAGTTTGGCATGACGTCGGACTATACTGACGAAGGCAAGCTTTTGGGACATATTATTCTGGGCATCAAGCTGGTGGAAAAGGTTGGCGCAGAGCTGAGGACGGATCCCGACATTCTTTATACCATCCAGCACATGATATACTGTCATCACTATGAGCCCGAGTACGGTAGCCCCTTAAAGCCCATGTTCAAGGAGGCGGAGATACTCCACTACCTTGACGTTATAGATGCCAGAATGTATGATTTTGATCAGGCGGAAAAGTCCATCGTCAGCGGTAATTTCTCCGAGAAGATATGGTCATTGCATTCAAGACAGATATATAAGCCGGATATTAACAAATAAAAGAGGTCTTTATGGAAGCTATACTTATTTACGGACAAGAGGGTAGCGGTAAAAGCACCTATCTTTACAATATGGCAAAGCAGGACGCACAAAACGGCGTTAAAAATATTGTAATCGTTCCGGATCAATATACGCACCAGACAGAGCTCGACATAATAGCCGCATACGGCAAGTGCGGATTGACAAATACAGAAGTATTTAGTTTTAAAAGACTTTCGCACCGCCTTAAGCTGCTTTATGGCGGTGCTTCTGTTATTACGTTGAGTGAGGACGGTAAGACGCTTCTTGTCAACAGTCTTATAAACAGACTGCGTGGCGAGGAGGACGTTGCGTTGCTGAAAAACGCCATTGCCACCCAGGTCAGCGGTGATATTGCAAGACTCATATCCCGACTAAAGCAATACGGAGTGACACCCGAGGATATAGAGAATTGCAGCATAGACGGCGAAAGGTTCAGCCACACAAGGGCAAAGCTTTTGGAGGTGGCAAAGGTTTACAGAGCATATCTGCAGGTGTCCCAAGATCTTGTAGGCAGGGCTTTTACTGACAGCGAGGACGATATGGCGCTTTTGTGCCAAAACATCGCCAAAAGTGATGACCTTGTCAATACCAACGTGTATATTGACGGCTTTGACGATTTTATAAAGCCTGAGCTTGAGGTCATAAAAGCGCTTATACAGCGCTGTAACAGAGTGACGTTGACCTTGCCCTGTGAGCTTAACGTCAAAGGTAACAGGGGATTGCTGTTTTACCGTCAAAGAAAGATGATAAAGGCGGTGGAGGATGCAGTTGCTCTGTGCGGAATTACTCCCACAAGAGTAAACATAGCAGAGCCTGCAAGACTTGGCAAGGGCGAGGATATATTTGTGCCCAAAACAGAAAGAAAAGCCAAGGACATTGCGTATATAGAGGAGAACATATTTTCTGCGCCGCGAGAGTGCACCGTAAAGGTGGAAAACGTGGTGCTGGCAGAGGACGAAAGCCCGAGAGCAGAGGCGGAGCATACGGCGGACGAGATAGTAAGGCTCGTGCGAGACTGTGGCTACAGATACAACGATATTGCCGTCGTGTGCGGAGATTTGAATATCTATTCGGGATACGTCACAAGGGCGTTCAAGAGCCGTGGGATACCTTGCTTTATGGACGTAAAGAGGGATATAAAGGATAATGCAGTTGTCAGGTTTATACTGGGATTGCTTGACGTTGTGCTTTACGGCAGGAATACGTCGTCCATGTGCTCTCTTTTGAGGACGGGACTTTTGACAAACGGTATGGGCAAGGACGAGGGTCTGCCGTTGACCTTTGAGGATGCGATGTACCTGGAAAAATACGCTACTGCGTACTTTATACGCGGCAAGGCGTGGAGCGATGAATTCAAATACGGCAGCGACTATTACGACGTTGACAGACTGAACGCCGCAAGACAGAGGCTTATGTACTACGTTGAGCCATTTGAGGAGGCAATGGACTCTGCCGTTACTGCGGGGGATGCCGCAAAGGCAATAGAGGGCTACCTTGCGGAAACACAGCTCAGCGACATAGTTGATAAGAAGATCCTTTATCTTATTGATGAGAACAGAAACGATACTGCGTCGGAATACCAGAGCATATGGACGGCATTGGGCGAGCTGCTTGTGCAGGTGCGTACCTTTATGGGCGATGCGCCTGTTACGCTGGAGGAATTCAGCGAGCTTTTGCGTGAGTGTGTGGCGGGCATCAGCGTTAACGTTATACCCGTATGCCTTGACCAGGTCACGGTGCTTGAGGCGGGGCGTACAATGGCAAAGCATATAAAGGCGCTGTTTGTTATAGGCGCTCAATGTATAAGTCAAAGTGACGAGTCGGGCGTATTCAACCGCACGGAGCTGGAGCTGCTGAAGGCAAACGATATAGACATCGGTGCGGATGTAAACAATTCCGTAGGTGACGTGCAGTATTATATATACAAGACCCTCTCAAAGCCCACAGATCGCCTCTGGGTGACGAGCTCTGTGGGAGCAGACACAGATGAGAGTGTAAGCGATCCAATGCTCACAAACGCATTAAAGACCTTATTTGGCGCATCGGTAAAGAACTGCAAAAGACCTCCCATGCCCTATTACCCTGTGGAGGCTGACAATAAGGCGGCGCTTGAATCAGCGTTGCTTTATGCAAAGACTGTGACGGGTATAGAGCCTTGTGACAGATATCAGCTGGAAAAGCTGGAAGGCTGGCTGGGCAGAAATTCCGAGGGAAGATTTGCACTTTTGAGTGATATAGTGAGACGATCCGTTGAGGATGCTGATATTGATGATGAGCTCACCACTCAAAGTGAGTACATCCTCAAAATGAAGGACTCGGAATACGTAATGGATATTTCCCGTCTGGAAAAATATGTAAGATGTCCATATGCCTACTTTGTCAGATACTGTCTGCAGCCCGCCATGGAGGGCAAGGGCAGGGTGTCTGCCATTGACGTGGGCAACATAGTCCACGATATGCTGGACGGCTTTGTAAAGGACGTTCTGGACAAAGGTGACGGGGATGAGTCCACCGTTGAGGCTTATATTGCCGAGAATTTTGACAAAAAGACGGAGGATTACGAAAGCAGAAGGATAGCCGCCACGGAGGAAAACAGATACGTATTCAAAAGAATAAGGCTTTTCCTGCAGAAA
The DNA here is from genome assembly GCA_017935525.1 of Clostridia bacterium. Classification (GTDB taxonomy): domain Bacteria; phylum Bacillota; class Clostridia; order HGM11327; family HGM11327; genus SIG351. The sequence goes on from JAGBHJ010000168.1 coordinate 3,676, forward strand.
ATGATGACCACCATGCTGGAGCAAAGAAGAAACGGCACGGCAAAGGTTTACGGCACGGAGCTGGAGTTTGACGACAAGAAGATATACCGCGGAGCATTGCCGTCGGTAAAATGTACTGACAGCGAGGGCACAAGCTTCAGCATTACCGGTAAGATAGACTCTATTGAATACTGCGATACCTCCGAGGGCAGATATTGGATAATAAACGACTATAAGACGGGTGTAAAGCCCACGGATAAGGATATCTGTTCGGCAAGGTCGTTACAGCTGCCTGTTTATATGCTGGCGGTGACGGAAGCAAACAAGGATACCTTGCCGGGAGCTATGTTCTACGTAAACGTTAATGATGATCTGCTTCGCCCCGAAAAGGGAGTGGAGGATATCGCAAGGGATGAAAAGCGTTACGGCAAAACGGGCGTGGCGTCCGACAGCATGGAGCTTGCAAGGGCAATAGATTCCCTTTGTCAGACAAAGGACGGCGAGGGGTACGATCTTGCGTTGTCACAGACGATATCGGAGAAGAAAAATCTTTCCCTGCTGACTAATGAGGACATGGCGGAGATCGTGTCAAGAGCACGGGATGAGGCTACTGCAATATTCTGTGATATTAAAAAGGGCAGGATCGATAAAACGCCAAAGCGTAGCCAAGAATGCTCGTTCTGCGAATACAGAAGATTCTGCGGCAAAACAAAGAGGTACGGACAGTTTTATGACGAAACGGAGGATGAGTGATGGCAGTCAGCTTTTCTGAAAGACAACAGCAGGCTATCAGCTGGGACGGCAACAAGGAGCTTTTGGTGTCGGCGGCTGCAGGCAGCGGCAAGACCACGGTGCTGACGGCAAGGATCATCGACAGGATCGTCAACAAAAACGTGGACGTGGATAAATTTTTGGTGGTGACCTATACTCATATGGCGGCAGACGACCTTAAGGAGAGGATCACCAAGGCTTTGACACAGGCAGTTCGGGAGGACCCCGACAATATAAGGCTTCACCTGCAGCTGGCAAGCATTCCGTCGGCAAATATAGGTACGATGCACGCATTCTGCCTTAAGGTGCTGAAGGAATATCACGAGCACCCAAACGTTAATCTGCCCAAGTCCGTAAAGATCCTCAGTGAGGACAAGGGCAAGGACCTTTTGCGGGAGGCTGTGGACGAGGTGTTTACGGATGAGTATGCATCGGAGGACAGAAGCAGCTTCGAACGTTTGTTAAACACCTACGCATCCTTCAAAAACGACATTGCGGTGAGGGAATACGTAACGTCCCTGTATAAATTTGCATTGAATAACGTTGATCCGTATCAATGGCTCAATGATATGGCACGCCCCGACGGCGAAAAGCAATACGAGGCAGATGTGTACGACTTTTTTGCGGTAATGGCAAGGGAAATGGCGTCCCTGTGTATTCAGACTGCGGAAAGATACGTTGCCCAGACAAAGTCAAAGGCGGATTTTGGCTTGATGCTGCAGGAGGTTGCGGCGTTGGCGATAAAATTCAGCGACCTTGTGGCTGATGGCAGATACGTTGAAGCGGATACTGTTGTTCAGGATATGAATGACTTTATAGTTCTTCGCGGCGGCTCACCAAAGGATGAGGCTGTTAAAGCGCAAAAGACCGTGCTGAAATTTGTCAAGGACCGCTTTATAAAGGAAGTCAAGCTGGTGTGCGACGATACGTCGGGCAAGGATACCTCAATGCATGAGGTCATTGCCACATTGTTTGACCTTGCTACAAAGGTGGGAAGGCGCTTTGAGGAGAAAAAGCGCAAGGCAAAGTGTATAGATTACAGCGACATGGAACATCTGGTGCTGAAGCTGTTTGAGGACGAAAGCGTTGCGGGGATCTTTGCCTCCAGATTTGAGCATATAATGTTTGATGAGTACCAGGACTGTAACCGATTGCAGGAGATGATAGTTCAAAAAATATCTTCTAACGCTCGTTATTTTATGGTTGGCGACATCAAGCAGAGTATTTACAGCTTCCGCCAGGCGGAGCCAAAGCTGTTTTTGGACAAGTACAAGGCGTACGAATACAAAGAGGATGCAGAGTACGCCCTCATAGAGCTTAACGAGAATTACAGAAGCCGTCAGAATGTTTTGAACGGTGTCAACAGAGTGTTTTTTAACATAATGCGTGAGGACTACTGCGGTATGCAGTATAACAGCCTTAATGCGTTGAACGCCATGGCATCCTACCCCGAGGCGGAGAACTCGTTTGGTGATACCTCGGTCAAGCTGGATATCGTAACGGGTAAGGGGCTTGACAAGGATGAGAAGTGCTACGCCCAGCTGGTGTGCATTATCGACCGTATCCGCAATATGGTGGCAAATAAGATGGTATATGACCCGGGGCTTAAGGCATACAGAAAAATGCGGTATTCCGATATTGCCATTCTTATGCGTTCACCAAAAAACGAGATACCGTACATTCGTTCAAGCTTTGCAATGACGGATATTCCCGTAGATATAATGCAGGATGCGGATATAAAGTATTCCCCCGAGATCAACCTGCTTATATGCCTTTTGCGCACGGTGGAAAATCCGTATAACGACATTGCATTGATGACTGTGCTCCACAGCTACATATTTGGTGTTGACGATACCGAATTGGCAGAGCTTATGAATTTTGGCGGTCAGAGAGGAGACCTTTTGACAAGGGTCGGAATGTATATCGAGCAAGGACAGGATGCCGTGCTGAGGACCAAGCTTGAAGGCTTTGTCAAGAGGCTGGGCACTTGGACGGAGAACGAAAAATATATGTCAGTTGCGGACTTTATAGACGACCTGCTTGACGAGGTTGCCTACCGAGAGTATTTTTCCGTTGGTGCCGAGGGCAAAAAAAGGCTTGATAACATTGATCTTTTGTGCTCCATGCTGAAATCGGGCAGCGATTCCTCCGTTGGCGGAATTTACGAATGCATCCGCATCATCAACAGCATAGAGGAAAACGGACTCAACGGCAATAACTCGTCTGCGGTGTCCGATGCTGTCAAGGTAATGAGTATGCACAAGAGCAAGGGCTTGGAATTCCCCGTTGTTTTTTTGATGGATATTCAAAGCAGCTTTTCGTCACAGGACAGACGCAGTACCGTGCTTATGCACAAGGATTACGGTGCGGTGTCGGAGTACATCGATACCGATATCAGAATGCAGTATAAGTCCCGCGACCATGAGCTGATGAAGTATCTGCTGAAAAAGAGCCAGGCAGAGGAGGAGCAGAGGATCCTGTACGTTGCCATGACAAGAGCAAAGGAGGAGCTTGTTCTGGTGGGATGCGCTACTGCTGATGACGTTGAAAAGAACGGATATATCGGAAAAACTCTTACTGACGTCGCCTGCGGAGGATGCTATCTTGACTGGGTACTCTATTCGCTGTGCTGTGGAAATAACGATTTTATCAACCCCATAACGCCTCTTATGCTTAAGGGTGGCGTGTTAAAGCTTTTTGCTGACGGCGTGTCTCTTTATCCCTCACAATGGAGCGTTGACGTGCTGGAGGTCACTCCAACTGCAAGAGGAGTGGTGTGCGACAACGGCAGAGGCAGAAGACTGGTTGAAAGCAACGTTCTCCGCCCTGTGGTGGGATATGGATGGGACGAAGAAGGATCAAATGATGAGAAACGCTTTGCGGTTGATGCCGACGAGATCATCAAAAAGCTGGAATACGTTTATCCCTATGAGTCCGCTACAAGGCTCAGCTCAAAGCTTTCCGTAACCCAGATAAAGCAGCTTAGGGATGCTCCCGATGAAAGTGACGCCATACCCGATTACAGATACGATAAGGTCAAGGTCATATCGTCAGACCCTACAATGTCGTCCGTAAGGCTGGGTAGCTTGTATCACTTCTTTATGCAGCACGCAACTCCCGTGTATCCTTATACGTTTGAAATATTCAAAAAGGATATCAAACGAATGTTAGATAACAAACTCATTACCCAAAAGGAGTCCGGAATGATCCGCAGTGACAGGGTAATGCCCTTTTACAACTCTGCCATAGGCCAAAGGGCGGCAGCGGCAAGGCGTTTAGAGAGGGAAAAGAGCTTTTCTTTGCTGGTGCCTGCGGGAGAGATATTTGATGACGTGGGTGAGGGTGATAAAATACTGGTGCAGGGCGTTATAGATTGCTTGTTTGAGGATGCTGACGGACGGCGAGTGCTTGTGGATTACAAGACTGATGCCGTCGCTCCCGAGGAGGCCCAAAGCCTTGCAGAGAAGCACACACAGCAGGTGGCTCTCTACAAGAGGGCTATCGAGGAGATAGAGGGCGTCAGCATTGACGAAACGTATATATACTCCTTTGCGCTCAATGAATTCATAAAAGTGAACTGTTGATGTGAATATTTTCCGCAGTTTGGGGCAATGATCTTAAAAAAGGAGGTCATTGACGTGGAAAATGGCGGATTATATCATGTGATAAAGAAATATTCAGAGGCTTCTGACAAAAAAGCCTCTCCAACGGCAAGGCTTATAACGTGGATGACGTTGTTGGTCTTGCTGTTTTCTTTGCTGGCGCTTGTGGTAGGTTCCTTTGTCGACAATTTGTTGTTTGCTGTTGCCGTCAGTCTGCCATTGTGCGGTGTGGTAGCGGTTTACGGCGCAGGATTGCTCAAACGGCGGTATTCTAAAGCTGTTGACCGCTTGATGTCGGAAAGCTCTGCAAAACGCCGACGGGAGCATATAGGATACCTTACTGATGAGGAATACAGGTATTTTTGTCTTGAGTATATCAAAAAAACCATGGGTAGGGAGATCGAAAAGAAAGAGCCCTTTTATTTTTGCGGAAGAGCTCCAATAGTCTTTATTGGGGAGGGCGGTAAAGGGCTTTACAAGGGCAGGATGCTGTTGAATTCGGATAATGAGGGCATAATTATAGTGTGTAGGACCGAGGACAAAGCCGCAGTAAAGGAAATATACGGGGATGCGGTAAGGCTTGTGGTGACGGATGGTGATGTTGCCGATAAGCTTGATATCCTTGATCATGAGGACGGCAACATAGCAAAGCCTCAATTCCGCATGGGTGACGTAATAAACAAAAATACCGCCCGCAGACTTTATAAGACCGGGGCGGCGTGTGTTCTTTTAGGGTTGACTCTTTATAATATCAGATTTTTTGGCGGTATGGGCCTTGCCTTATGCATAATGGGCATTGCGGTCAGCATTATGGATACGATCAAAGCTCATAAATGATCTTTGCTATTGCAGACTCGTTGTTCGTTACCGTGATGGCGTCTGCCACAGCCTTCAGCTCGTCGCAGGAATTGCCGACGGCGTAGCCTATATCCGCATATTCTATCATCGCAACGTCGTTTTCGTAATTGCCTACGCAGATTGTCTTTGTAACGTTGCCGAGAATTTCCTTTAACGCCTTTACTCCTGCGCCCTTGTTGCCGTTACGGGGGAGTATCTCAAAGCATTCGGGCCAGCTTCTCACAAAATCCATGTCGTCAAGAAGGCTTTTGTCAGCCAGCATTTTTTGGCGGAGATCGGATGCCGTTTGTGCCTCAAAAAAGTTGATAAATACCTCGTTTTTGTCAACCGTGGCGAATATCTCCTTTATTTCCTCAAGGCTTGATGACTTTCCCTTGTGGTATTCGTATGTCTTATCCAGATGCTCTATGCACACAACGCTGATGTCGTCTTGGTATTGGTCAAGTATGCTGTTGAATACTTTTATGGCGCTATCGGCGAGAAGCTGACTGTGGACGTACTGTCCCTTGTTAAAGTCATATATAGCAGAGCCTGACAGTCCTATAACGGGGGTGCTTGTACCAAACAGCTCCACCAGCGGCCCAAAATACTCGGGCGGTCTGCCGGAGGCAAAGGTAAACTGTCCGCCGTTTGAAATGAAATACTTTACAGCCTCCAGATTTTCCGGTGATATCTGCTTGGTACCGGAGGTGTAAAGGGTGCCGTCAAGATCGGAGCAGAGGAGTATTCCTTCGTATCTTTTCATAGCTCAACCGCTGATAGCTGCGATGCAGTTGTCAACCAGGGCAATAAAGTCCTTGCGGATCTTGGTGTTTGAAACGTCCGTTATGTTTGACGTACAGAACAAAAGATCGTCTATACAGGGCTTGAGTATCTGACCCGTCGTGCCGGAAAGCGCGGTTTCGTAAGGGTGCTTTTTAGGATCAAAGGGTACGTTGTCGTATGCGGAAATAGCTCTCAACAGCGTGCGCACGGTGTCGTATGCCACAATCATTCTGCCAAAGGGATCCGTATAGGAGTCAATATACTTTGTCAGCTGACGTCTGCGCTTAAGCATGGAGTTGTGTATGTACTTTTTTCTCTTGGAGAACAGCTGCTGGTCGTTGATATATTTCTTAAGCTGCTTGTGAGCACCGGAAACGTCGTCCAACGGTTGGGAATAACCGTAAAGATAGAATGCAAGATCATCCATTTTGTTGAGGTTGTCCAATACGTCCTCTATGACCTCAAGATAATAACGTGTGCTTATGCCGCTGATGGAAAGCTCCATGTATTTGCCGTTATTCCATTCGATATTGGGGTAGATGAGGTTGTATATCTTTTTAGGGCAGAGTATGCAAAGATCTACGTCGGAGTTTGCATTACAAATACCCGTTGCAACGGAGCCTACCAGAATAACGCTGACGTCGTAAACATAGGGCTTTACCGCGTCAAGATTGAGCACGTAGGGACAAGCCACAAATTTGGCAAAAGTAAAAAGTTTATCTTTGATTTCCATGCTGGTGATCCTTTCATATATAAGCGAGAATTCGCAGATTTTTCAACGCTTAATATTATACCATAAAAACGATTTTTTTGCAATACCATATTGACTTTTGACCGCGGGAGTGGTATAATATTAGGCGTTGTTTTGTCGAGAGTAAGTAAAATTTATGGCGATCAACAGAAAGAAGTGTTATAATCATGGGTATTTTATTATCTGTTTCCGTTGCTCTTTTGGCGGGACTTCTGATGACCAGAGTCTTTAAGAAGATCCATCTGCCGTCTGTAACGGCTTATCTTATTGCGGGCGTATTGATCGGCCCTTACTGTATAGGTGCTTTTCATATTGAGGGCTTTGGCTTTACCTCTGCGGAGGCGGTGGCGCAGCTTTCTCTTATTTCCGAGGTGGCGCTGGGCTTTATTGCTTTTTCCATCGGTAACGAATTCAGGCTTGACGAGCTGAAAAGAACAGGCAAGCAAGCTCTTGTGATCGGTATATTCCAGGCTTTGGCTGCAACGGCTCTGGTTGACCTTGCTTTGCTTGCGGTGCATCTTGCAATGCCCGACAAGCTGACAGTACCTCAGCTGTTGATCCTCGGCGCTATTGCAACTGCAACTGCTCCTGCGGCAACTCTTATGGTTGTAAGGCAGTACAAGGCTGACGGACCTTTAACAAGGCTCCTTTTGCCCATCGTTGCGCTGGATGACGCAGTTGGTCTTATTGTATTTGCGGTGTCCTTCGGTATTGCAAAGACGATCATAAGCGGATCTATGGATATGGTATCAATTATCGTAAACCCCTTGGTGGAGATCGTTTGCTCCTTGGGCTTGGGTGCTATCATGGGTTGGTTGCTCACACAGCTGGAAAAGCTGTTCAACTCCAACACCAACAGATTGAACATGACCATCGGCATCGTATTGCTGACTGTATCCTTTTCCATGCTTGATTTTCAGATCGGACCCGTTCACATCAGCTTCTCATCTCTTTTGACTTGCATGATGCTGGGTACGGTATTCTGCAATATCTGTTCACTCTCTCACGACATAATGGAGAGAACGGACAAGTGGACCTCACCTATCTTTGCCATATTCTTTGTAATAAGCGGTGCGGCGCTGGAGCTGAACGTGTTTACGGATATTGCCATTGTCGGCATCGGTGTGGTATACATAATCTTCCGTTCTTTGGGTAAGTATTTTGGTTCAATGGCAAGCGCAAAGGCTACAAAGTGTTCACCGGAGATATGCAAGTATCTGGGAATTACGCTTTTGCCCCAGGCGGGTGTTGCGCTGGGAATGTGCGCAACGGCAATGAGTATTGGCCCCGAGGGTGCGTTGGTAAGAAATATCACATTGTTTGCCGTGCTAGTATATGAGATCGTAGGTCCTATGCTTACAAAGCAGGCGTTGAAGGCAGCGGGCGATATCAAGCCCATGTCCGACGAGGTCAAGAACAGACGTGAGACAAAGCTTGCCGAGGCAAGTCAGAAATCAGAAAAGTAATAAAATAAACCACCCTTTGCCGATCGGTAAAGGGTGGTTCTTGTTATTCCTGCTTGCTGTTGTTGAAAAATGAATTGCCCAGCGCCGTGTTGTTGCTGAGTACGTCCTCCATCTGAGGCGGGAAAAGCGGCAGAGAAAAGAAGTCGTCGCAGGCTTCCTCCGCATATTCCTCACAGGGCGGTATCTCGCAAAAGCCGAATGCGGGGATGAGAAGCTCAACCATCGCTACGATCTTTGTGATGATGGATATACAGATGTCAGCCGTAAGCACACAGCTGTCACCGCCGCAGGCTATGGATCCTATTACGCTGATGGCACCCACCACAGCCTCGGGGTAATAGGGGATTATGGAGTCGTCCGGGACGTAGAGGATTATATCCTTATGTACCGAAACGTTGCCTGTGGTGATGTATTCCGTGCCTGTGGAGTCGGAATAGTTTATCTGCAGGGGAATACCTATATCAGCCTGGATGCGCGCAAAATTGGGGCGATCGGGCAGCCTTGTCACCACCAGATTATCGATAGTGCCCTTTGTGGTGGAGTTTCTTAAGCTGATAAAAGTGTATGGCGCGGTGCCTTCAAGGGCGGGGAGAGTAACCGTGGTGTTGGGGAAGCTTTCCTGCTGAAGACAAGAGTCGTACACCTTGTTTACCTGGATGCAGACCTTTTCGGTTATGCAGTTAAGTGCCTGGGAATCTATCAAGCCCGGGCTTCTGTCATTGCCGTTGTTTTTGTATGAATAAAAAGACATTTGATTGACCTCCTGTTGAATGGTTTCACTTCATAATATGGCAGGACGTTGGGTTTGTTACAACCGTGGAGTAATAAAAAGTGAACAATTTGAAAATAATAGATTTTTCTATTGCAATTTTTGCGATTTTGTAGTACCATATACGTATAAAGATTTACAATGAGGAGATATTTTTTTATGAGTCAGGAAAGCAGGAAAAAGGCTGCAGAGGCAAAGGCTGCTGCAGAGTTGAAGGCAAGAGTTATGAAGAAGGCGGGCATCGTAACCACCGTGGTAGTGCTGTTGATCGCACTTGTGATAGGCGGTATCACATATTTCAACAGACCCAGAGTAATTGCTCCCGAGGATTACCCCATCGTAAAGATGAACGTACAGAATTACGGTACGATAACCATTGAGCTTTACCCCAACGAAGCTCCCAACACGGTAAGAAACTTTATTGAGCTGGTGGAAAACGGCTTTTACGACGGCTTGGAGATACCCAGAGTGTGTGAGAATTTTGTGTTGCAGATGGGTTCACCCTCAAACACGTTGAATGGAGGCCCCGGCTGGACTATCAAGGGTGAGTTTGAGTACAACGGTTTTAAGAAGAACACCATAAAGCATGAAGCCGGTGTGCTTTCAATGGCAAGGGGAAGTGATCCCGATTCCGCAGGCTCACAGTTCTTTATCTGTGCAGGTACGAATAAGTCCGTATCATCCCTTGACGGCTTGTACGCAGGATTCGGTAAGGTTATTGACGGCTTGGATATAGTTAT
>JAGBHJ010000169.1 GCA_017935525.1 Clostridia bacterium
CCTGCTTGTCAAGGGGAGCACGGTCGGACGTACCGGAAATGTTGCCGCCAACCGTGCCTGTGTAGTCAGAAAGGTCAAGCGCAACGCCGTACTCTGTAACGGACGTACCCAATATCGGGATCTCGTCAGTTGCGGCAGCTGCTGTCTGCAACGCCGTTGTTGCGTTGGCCATAATAAGGTCCACGCCGTTGGAAACAAACTGGTTTACGATAGTAGAGCAGGTCTGCTGGTCACCCTGACCGTTCTGGTGATCAAAGTAAACTGCGTCCTCACCAAGCTCATCGATAATAGCCTGCTTAAAGCCCTCTGTTGCGGCATCAAGAGCTACGTGCTCCTGCTGCTGAACAATGCCGATAGTGTACTGTGCATCAATCTTACCGCAGGATGAAAGCATCATGCAGCTCATGCAAAGTGCCAATGTTAATACGATTGATATGATTTTCTTCATAACAAACCCTCCGTAAAAAAATTTAATATAATTCTCATAACCCATGTTATGGGATAATCAAAAACAAAAAACCTGCTCCTCCAAAATAAAGGAACAGGGACAGTCATCGACCGTGGTACCACTCTGCTTTGCACGCCTCTTGCAAGGAATGCCTCATCGGGTGCAATAACACCCTCATCGATGTAACGGTCGAACCCGGAGGAGCCTACACAGTCACAATGACCTTCAACTCTCAGCTTGCGGAATGAATTCGCCGATTTTAGCACTACTGCATTGCACCGTATCGCAGCTCTCTGAAGTACGTATTGTTCGGGTACTGGTTTTCGCTCTGACGCCTTTGTTGTCAACAGAATAAGTTTTTAAGATGTGTATATTATACTACTGTTTTTCGGTCTTGTCAATAGGTTTTTGGCAAAAATATCGATTTTTATACAACTTTTTTGCATTTTTATTAGGAGCGCACACAAGCTCGCCGCCCATATGACCCCAACAACGCCAAAAGCTCTGCAGATAATGACTGCAAAGCCTTTGTTCGTTCTATATTCGTATTCTCACAGTATTCCCGTCAAAAATATTTCTATTCCTATCGCTATCAATATCACGCCGCCGAATACGGACGCCTTGCCCGCCAGTCTTGTGCCAAACCTCTTGCCCAGCTCAAGACCCACCGTGCAGATCAAAAACGTCACCACCGCTATCAGCACACAGCACAAAAACGCCTTGCCGATGCCGTACCCCGCAATGGTAAAGCCCACGGACAAAGCGTCAATGGACGTTGCCACCCCCTGCACCACCAGCCCCCAAAGGCTGACACGCGGGTTTTCGCAATCGCACCCCTTGTCCCCGTCCCGTATTCCCTCAACAAGCATCTTTCCGCCTATAAACGACAGCAGAATAAGGGCTATCCAGGGTATCAGGCTTTCAAATGCAGTAAAATACTGCACCACGGTATGTACGCATATCCAGCCCACCATGGGCATCAAAAACTGAAAGAATGCAAACATTCCCGCAATAAGCCCCATTCGCCTTTTCTTCATGCAGGGCTCGTTGAGTCCGTTTGCCAGGGACACGGAAAACGCATCCATCGCCAAGCCAACGCCAAGTCCAACGCTTTTAACAAAAAATCCTATTCCCATACGGCCTTCCTTTATTCCCCGTCATCCTCGTCGTATCTCAGCTTTACCGCCTTGGATGCTATGTACTTATTTTCCTCCGCCTGCGCGGCGTAATGCTTTCTGGTGGTGTTTACGTCCTTGTGACCCAGCACCGTTGCCACCAGATAAATATCCCCAGTTTCCTTATACAACGTGGAGCCAAAGGTGCTCCTCAGCTTGTGGGGTGTGATATGCTTTAGCGGTGTTACTATTCCCGCATATTTCTTTACAAGGTTTTGCACCGCGCGGTTTGTTATTCGCTTATTCTGCGTGCTGAGGAAAAGCGCATCCTCGTGTCCCTCCGCCGCCTTTATCTCTCCACGGATGGCAAGGTATGCCTCCAGCGCATCCTCCACCTCGTCGCCGTAATAGACAACATCCTGCTTCTGCCCCTTGCGGGTAATGAGTATGGCACGCTCCTGCCTGTCAATATCGTGGATGTTTATGCCCGTACATTCGCTGATACGTATGCCCGTACCCAAAAACAGCGTCAGCATTGCCAGATCCCTTGCCACAAGGCGGGAATTGTACTTCTTTTGGGACTCCGTCTGCCCCTGCCCTGACTCTATTGCATCCAACAGGTTTGCCACCTCCGCAGGGTCCAGCCTTATTATGGCGTGATCTCTCTTTTTTGGCTTTTCCACCATGTCCACGGGGTTCTTTTCCAGCTTGCCCTTTCTCATGCAGTACTTGAACAAGGAGCTTATGGACGACAGCTTTCTGCTCTTTGACTGAATGTCGTTAAACCTTGCAACGCTTGCACCGTCCTCGGTCTCCACGTTGTAGTCAGTCAAATAGAACAAAAAGCCCTCTATCATCTCAGGAGTCACATTTTCCAGCATTTCCACCGTCAGCTCCTTTGGTGCAATGCCCGCAAACTCCTCGGTCTCCTCCTTTAGGTAGCGAAAGAATACCGTAAGGTCCCTTGCGTAGTTTATTCTTGTCAGCTCGGTGGTCTTTTGCGCAATACCCACAAAATAGGTCCTGCAGAAATCAGGGAGCTTCTCCAATAGCTTTTCAAATTCTTCCTTGTACGCCGCCAAGCCTTGACCCTCCTTTTACGTATTATTTCTTATGTAGTGGAACAGCAGCTGCTGCGCAAATCCCGCATATCTTGGAAATCTTTCCTCCGCCACAGCCTCTATCCTTTTGACGGAAACACTATCCGCCGTCTGCCCGTCAAGATACAGACTGCACATCACCTTTCTGACCCACGTATCAATGGGGAAAGCGTCCTCCTTGCCCACGGAGAAAAGCAGTATGCAATCTGCCACCTTTGCGCCTACCCCCTGCAAGGACATAAGTCTTTTTCTTGCGGAGTATCTGTCCATCCCGCAAAGCTCGTCCCCCACAAAATCGCCGCAAGCAAACGCCGCCGCAGTCTTTTTTATATAGTCGTCCCTGTAACCCGTGCCGCAAGCCCTTATCTCTGTTATATCAGCCGCAGCAAGTGCCTCCGCCGTGGGGAATGTGTACATATCCCCGTAGGGTGTGGATATTTTTTCACCAAACCTTGCGGAAAGCTTTTCTATAATGCCCATTATTCTGGGAATATTGTTGTTTGCGGAAATTATAAAGGATATGACAGTCTCCCACAGGGGCTGGCGCATCAGCCTTATGCCGCCGCAGTATTCCATAGCCTTGACCAGGTTGGGGTCGTATTCCAGATGAGCCCGCATCGCCTTGTAATCCTCGTCAAAGGAAAAATACCTCTGCCAGAAGCCCTCATACTCACATATTTCGCAATTATGGAGCACCACCTCTTCCCCAATCTGGGAGATATACAGCGCCTTCTGCCCCACTATCCCCAAAAATCCGTCCTCATAGGGGCGCCAGCGGAAGGTCTGCCCCGACAGCAAGGTATCCTTTAACGAAAAAACGTCGTCGCAGGTCACCACCGTGTCGTTGCCCCTTTGTGTTGCCGTCATTGGCATTATTTTTTACCTATCTTTTTTGATTTGGAGGTATCCTCCATGTCAACGTACTTTCTGACCATCTGCCTCATGGCAATTACGCAGGCAATAACAAACGCGCCCACGGTAGTCACGATCAGCACCTTTTTCCAATCAACGTCGCCCATTGCGGCAGACATTGCCAACAGCTCAAAAAACATATATTTCCTCTCAGATGTATTTCTTTATGTTATTATATGATATATCCTCGGCAATTCTGCCAAGCATATCCATATCATCGGGATATTCGCCGTTTTCCACCCAGCCACCCAGCACGTTACACAGTATTCTGCGGAAGTATTCGTGCCTTGCGTAGGACAAAAAGCTTCTTGAATCCGTCAGCATTCCCACAAAGCCGGGCAGCACGCCCAAGCTTGCCAGAATCTTCAGCTGCAGTTCCATGCCGTCCTTGTGGTCGTTAAACCACCATGCGGAGCCCAGCTGTATCTTTGAGGATATTCCCTCCGCCTGAAAATTGCCCGCCATGGACGCCAAAACGTAAATATCCTTGGGGTTGAGGTAATACAGCACGGTCTTTGGCAAAAGTCCGTCCTTTGCCATACCGTCAAGAATCCGGGAAAGTCCCATTGCCACCGCACCGTCGTTGATGGAGTCAAAGCCCGCGTCAACACCGACTCTTTGCAGCATATAGGTGTTGTTGTTCCTCATTGTGGAAATATGCATCTGCATTATCCAGCCCCGCTTTGCGTATTCCTTGCCCAAAAATACCAGCATATACGCCTGATAGCTCATTATCTCGCCATCAGTCAATCCCTCACCTGCAAGCCTCTTTTTTAACGCCAGATCAGCCGCAGCCTTATCCACCGTCGCCGTGGGCACAATGTCAAGACCTACGTCGCTGACTCTGCAGCCGCAAGCCTCAAACAGCTTCATTCTTCTGAGTATGGACTCCTCCAGCCCATCAATATCCTTTATTTCGGCATCAACAGAGCCTATCTTGCCCATATAGCTCATAAAAGTGGGCTTTTGTATGTTTATGATATTGTCCGTGCGGAATGTGGGCAACACCCTCGTGTCAAAGCTCTCATCCCTTGCAATGGCCTCGTGGTGCGTCAAGGGGTCGTAGGGGTCATCGGTGGTGCATATAAGCTCCACCTTGCTCTTTTTTATCAAGCCCCTTGCGCTGAATTCGGGAGAGGCGATCCTTTCGTTTGCCTTGTCCCATATGAGTCTTGCGTTTTTCTCGCAGACGATATCCTCAATGTCAAAATATCTTTTCAGCTCCAGGTACGTCCAATGGAACAGGGGGTTACCGATCAGATACGGCACAGCACCTGCCCACGCCTTGAATTTGTCAAAATCGTCCCCATCACCGGTTATGAGCTTTTCGTCAATTCCGCAGGCTCTCATCGCGCGCCATTTGTAATGGTCCGCACCCAGCCACATCTGGGCAATGTTTTCAAATCGTCTGTCCTCTGCTATGTCCTTTGGGTCCAGATGGCAATGGTAGTCGATTATTGGCATCTTACCTGCTCGCTCATACAGAGCCCTTGCGGTGGCTGTTTCCAGCAAAAAATCATCATCCATGAATTTTCTCATACCTTACTCCTTTTCTGCGATATTGGCTATACTCTCCGCAGTGCCGTCAACCACAACGGTGTAATAATTGTCGTATATAACGTAGCCCGGCTTTGCGCCGTTGACCTTTCTGACGTTTTTCTTAAAGCAGTAATCAACGCTGACCCTTGTGGTCCCCCTTGCGCTGCTGTAATACGCCGCAAGCCTTGCAGCCTCCAGCACACAATCGTCGGGCATCACACCGTCACACTTTAATATAACGTGGGAGCCGGGGATATTCTTTGCGTGGAACCATACGTCTCCGTCCTCCGCATTTCTGTGGGTCAGGGATTCGTTTTGCTTGTTATTTCTGCCCACAAAAACGTCCCTGCCCGCCGACGTCACGTAATGCCACGGACGGGATGCGGTCTTGCCGTCGTCGTTTCTCTTTTTCTGCTTGGATGACGTCTTCATATACCCCAGCTTTGTCAGCTCGGATATTATCTCGTCGGTCTCCTCCTGTGTGGTACAGTTTTCCACGTTGTACAGCTGGTTGGAAAAATAGTCTATGTCAAAAGCCGTTTCCTCCAGCTGGCGGGATATTTCGTTTACGGCGTTCTTGCCCTTTGTAAAGCGTTTAAAATACCGTTTTATATTCTCCTGAGGAGTAAGGTCCACCCTCAGCGGAATGTCTATATCCTCGCAATCCTCGGAGTAATAATTCTGTACCGTGACCTTATCCATGCCCTTGGACAAAAGATATATGTTTGCCGTAAGCAGGTCACCGTATATTCTGTTTTTGTCGTTATCACTTACCGCCTCAAGCTCCTTTTCCAACAGAGCCTTTTTCTTTTCCGCCCTGGAAAGGTTGTTTCTCAAAAGCTTGGTAAGGTTGGCGGTATACTGCCTCATTCTGTTTTGGGCATCCCTCAGCTCATAGAAAGAGTCCAGCAATGCCGACGGCGACTCCCACTCGTCAAAGGCGGAGTCTATACTGTCGTACCTATACGGAAGCATATCGGGTCTGCCCTTTGCGTTGGTATATACAACGGGCTTTTGCCTCGTTATTCTGTGGAACAAAAGCTCCAAGGGCTTTTCGTCCGTGTGCTCCTCATAAAAATACAGCTCGTTGCCCGTAGGAAAAGATATTCCGCAATATCTGTCCGCATACTCCTGACCGGAATAAAGCCTTTGGTCCCTATCCGCCAGTCTGGGGTCAGTCTTTTGTCCCTTGGGCGGGTCCTGATACTTCAATCCCGGCAAAAGCTCGCGGACGGAGCTTATCTCCTCGTCAACTCTCTTGATGCTGTCAAATATTCTGCCGTCAGCATCCGTCAGTATAATATTACTGTGCTTGCCCATCATCTCAATGATGAGCACCTTTTCCGTTATATCCTGCAGGTCGTTCTTGGTCTGCAGAGTTATCCTTGCAATTCTGTCAAAATCCGGCTGATCTATGGAAACTATCCTGCCGCCTGTGATATGCTTTCTCAAAAGCATACAAAACGGTGGCGGCACATCGGGATTTTTCCTTGCCACCTCTGTCAGATGCAGTCTGGGGTCGGACGGAGATGCACTCAAAAGCAGTCTTGCGCTACCCCCTTGCGCATGGAGCTGCAAAACGATCTCGTCCCTTGATGGCTGCAGGACCTTTTCTATCCTTGCACCCAGTATTGTTTCGTTAAGCTCGTTTATTACCGAGCACAAAAAAGCGCCGTCAAAGGGCATTCTTACACACCTCCATCATCGGGGATATTCCTCCGTTATTCCTCAAGCAAAATGCTTCTTATCTTTTCTATTGTTTCCTCTTTGATCTCTATTCTCTCTCGGATGATCCTCATCAGCTGCTCACGGAGATTTTCCGCCACAAACTCCTCGTTCATGTAGGACAAAAAGCCCTCCATATCCCCGCTGTCATTCCAGTTTCTCTGTTCAAGAGAAAGAGCCGTAAAGTTGTAATCCATCACAATATTCTCGTCGGTCTCTCCCAGTATTGCTTCCAGCAAAATTGCCACAGTACCCGTTCTGTCCGCACCTGCCGCACAGTGGAAGTATATGGGGTAATTGCTCTCGTCAGCGAAAATGTCAAACAGCTTGTGAAGTCTGTCCTTCATAATGGGGCTGTAAACGCCTCCGTATGCATAGAATGGCACCGTTACAAAATTAACGTCCTTGGAAATGGTGCTCTCCTTGATGTGGACTCTTTCCTCACGAAGCTCGATCTCCGTCTTAATACCCAGGTTATCTCTGAATATGCGTCTTGCCTCCTCGTTCATCACGCCGGGGAGCTTATCGTCGTCTATCTCAAGCTGGGGGCCTCTGTAAACCATGCCCTGCTTGACGTGCTTGCCGTCACGTGTCAGCCTGCCACCCACGTCGCGCACGTTATGTATGGGGCAGGAAATGGCTCTCACCGCTTCTCTTTTTGTTGCAAAGCTGTGCACGGGCATATCCGGGCTGCCATCGTTTATTCTCCAAAAATACTCCTTGCCCATCATAAGATTATCCACTCTTACAACGTACACGTCCTCTGCCGCATCGTAAACTATGTTGCCCACAGTTGCCGCAGATTTGGGGCAAGGCTCGCAGAAGCATCTGCAGAACGAAAGCTCAAGGCTCATGGGTACGGGCTCGCCCTCCTGCTTCCACTTAAAATATACTGATGCGGGAGCATACGCAGAATACGTATCCGTAATGGGCTTTACCCACTCCGTTATACCTCTGCCGCTGTCATTCTTACCGCTGTATTCTCTTTCCAGATGCTTTTTCTGTGTCTTTGTAGTTAAGGACAACACTGCATTGTCCTTTGGGCTTATCAATTTGATCATTATATTCTCCTCATTCAAGCAATATGCTTCTTATCCTCTCGATCGTTTCATCCTTAAGGCAGATGCTCTCCTTTACCACTCTCAAAAACTGTGCGGAAAGGTCCTCTGCGGGATAATCCGAATTCAATACCTTTGGGAATTCAAACCAGTCAGCAAGCAGATATCTTATCTCTCCTGCAAGACCCGACAGTCCGTAATCCATCATAATGTTCTCCGGCTTTTCGCCCAGTATGGACTGCAACAGGAACATTACCGTACCCGTTCTGTCCGTACCAACTGCGCAATGGAGGTATATCGGATAATTGCTTTCGTCAGCCATTATCTCAAATATCTTCGTCAATACCTTTTTGCCCTCGGTGCGGTACATCTGACCGTAATACACCATGGGCACCGCAATGTAGTTTATATCATCCCCTATGGGGCTATGGGTCACCACGCCTACGTTCTCATCACGCAGGTCAAGGTCCGTTTTGATGCCAAGACTGTTTCTGAACATATTTTTGGACCATTCATCCATTACGTTGTCCGTTTCCTCCACCGGTCCGGGAGCATAGCCTCTGTATATCATGCCCTGCTTGACTCTTTTGCCGTCCTTGGTGAGTCTGCCGCCGATGTCACGCACGTTTCTGACAGACATCCTTATGGGGCGCACGGGATCGTACGCTGTGGAAAACGACCTTACCTCATACTTGCCGCTGCCGTCGTTAACACGCCAATAGTAGGTCCTGCCCATCATAAAATTATCCACCCTTACGGTATAAACACCATCAACCGCGTCGTAAGCCATGTCGCATATCACCGCAGCATTGCCGGGGCAGAGGCTTGCAAAGTCCTCATCAAATGAAAGCTCCAGTCTCATTGGCACGTATGCCTCTGTGGATCTCCACTTAAAATACAGGCACGCAGACGCCTCCAGAAATCTTTCCCTCCATATGGGGAGTATCACCTTTTCCAGCGCCTCCACGTTTTTATTCAAGCCCGTCCTTTCTCCCTCCAGGAAGGCTCTGTGTACGTCCGTCAATACGGATATTTCCACTCCGTTTTTTGGACTTATCAATTCAATCATATCGATCTCCCTATTCAAGCATAATGCTTCTGATCTTTTCTATTATCTCCTCGTCGATCTCCAGCTGTTCCCTCACAACGCGCATAAACTGCTCCCGCAGGTTTTCCGCAGGGAATTTCCTCGCCAGAGTCTTGTGGAATTCCATCCAATCCGTGTACATATATCTGGGCTGAGCCACAAAGCACGACAACGCATAGTCCAGCATAATGCTTTCGGGGCGCTCGTTGAGTATGGACTCCACCAAAAACGACACCGTACCGGTTCTGTCCGCACCCACCGCGCAATGGTAGAATATGGGGTAGTTACTCTCGTCGGCAAGCATCTCCAGCACCGCCTTATAAACGGGCTTCATCTCATCCGCATACAGTCCGCTGTAACCCTCCAACGGGAACACCGCATAATTAACACCTTCAAAGCCGCTTGAAGATCTGATACCAAAATTTTCCTCTCTGAGGTCTATCTCCGTTTTGATGCCCAGCTTGTTTATGATGACGTCCTTTGCTTCATAAGACAGCTCATAGGGCTTTTGGTCGTCTGCTTCGGGGGCATAGCTGCGGAAAAGCAGGCCCTGCTTGACCCTTTTGCCGTCAGCGGTAATTCTGCCGCCCAGATCACGCATATTTCTGACTGCGGATCTTATAGGTCTCACGCACTCGTCCCCTGTGGAAAATGACCTTACCTTGTAATTGCCTTTGCCGTCATTAACTCGCCAGTAATAGGTCTTACCCAGCATAAGGTTGTCCACCCTTACGGTATAAACGGCGTCAACAGCGTCATACGCCATTTCGCCTATCATGGCGGAGTTTGCGGGGCAAAGCTCGCAAAAATCCTCATCAAAGGAAAGCTCCGGCTTCATGGGCACGTAAGCCTCGTCCGTTTTCCACTTTATAAACAGGCTCGCAGACTCCTCAAACCATCTGCTCTGCCATATTGGCTCAAATAATTTTTCCAGGGCTTCCACGTCCTTATTAAGCCCAAGCTCGTCCCGTCTTAAGAACTCTCTGTGTACGTCCGTCAGCAGCGATATTTTTACCCCGTCAGCGGGGCTTATAAGCTCTATCATATCGCACTCCTTACTCAAGCATAATGCTTCTGATCTTTTCCAAGGTCTCCTCGGGAATTCCTACGTACTCCGTCATTGCCATTACCATCTGCTCGGGTACGGAAAGTCCGGGGTATCTTTCGTCGCAGTAGTCAAAGCCAAACTCCGTGTAGTGTCCCTCCTGCCTCCAGCATCTTGCTCCGCCGGAAACGCTCGTATAATCGTAATCCATGGAGATATTCTCAAGACTCTCGCCCAATACGGACTCCAGCACCCACGCCAGCGTGCCCGTTCTGTCTGCACCTGCCGCACAATGGAAGTATATTGGGTAATTGCTCTCATCCGCCAATATCTCAAATATCTGGGGCAGGTACACCTGCATAACGTCGCAGAAGATACCTCCGCCTGCCTTAAACTCGCAGAGGTAGTACTTTGTGTCGGGGGAAAGCGCACTTCTTGTAACCTTACCCACGGCCTCCTCCCTCAGGTCGATGTCCGTCTTTATGCCCATGTTTTCAAGAAAATACCTTCTTGTGCATTCGTTCATAACGTCGGTGTATATCTGCTGCTCAAAAGCGGGGCCACGGAATATCATTCCCTGCTTGACGTACTTGCCGTATTTTGTCATTCTGCCGCCGATGTCGCGCACGTTTACCATGTGTGGTATGCGCATAGCACGAATTTCGCCCCTTTGGGTAGTAAAGGATCTTACCTCGCTGAGACTTTCTCCGTTTCTCACTCGCCAAAAATACCTCTTGCCCATCATAAGGTTGTCCACCCTTGCAACAAAACATCCGCCATCCTCGGTAGAATACGTAATATCGCCTACCGTCACAGCCGTCTTGGGGCAAAGCTCGCCAAAGTCCTCCTCAAAGGAAAACTCCAAGCTCATGGGCTCAAATATCTCCACGCCCGTCCACTTAAAATATATAG
Organism: Clostridia bacterium; assembly: GCA_017935525.1. Taxonomy (GTDB): domain Bacteria; phylum Bacillota; class Clostridia; order HGM11327; family HGM11327; genus SIG351. The sequence goes on from JAGBHJ010000169.1 coordinate 10,942, forward strand.
AAGCGTTCGTCTCCGATCTATGGCTGCTGCCAACTTTTTCCCAAAACATCATATCGGCAACTGACTTAAAACTGCCTGCCTTATCCTGCTTTACAAACTCCTTTTGTATAGGCGTCATAAGGCAGATATCGGCATTATCCTTGGGATGTATCAACTCTATCATTTTATCTCTCCAGTCCGCAAATACTCTCTCGACAAAATCTTTCCGTAACCTCCCTTGCCGCCATTATAACAAATTCGTCAAGGTCACTCTTGCCGAGGTATTTATACTCTTTCCGAGCTCCGTCCACCTCGGAATAAAACGTCTTTAATCTTTTTAACTGGATATCAAAAGCATCCTTGGGGAAAAACTCCAGGTATTCGTTTTCAAACCCGTCCATTCCAAGGATGATGCGGTATGGCTCAAAATCCCCGTTCTCCATCAAAAACAGATCGTCCGCCAGCCGCCAATCCACCTTCATATCCATAATGAGGCTGTGCCTGTCCTCTCCATCCTTCAAAAATTCGTCTATTTTGGGATAAAGAAGGGTATTGCTCCACACCTCGTCCACTATCAGATGGCAATAATACCCATAATAAAAGGACGTCGCCCTTTTGCCGACATACTTCGACAAATACCGCGTTCTGAAGGCGTCGTAATCCCTGTAATGGCTTTTGCCGTAGTGGGAAATATCCTTATCGGGGGTATATGTTTTACCGTCGGGGTTGGGCACTCCGCAGTCGGGGGCAATGTTGCCAAACACAAAGCTTTCAAGATCCAGCTTGTCCCTGCCAAAAAAGTCTATAAGCTCCCCTGCCACGCGGAAATGTGTCATCCACGTTGCCATACGTATTATTTTCTCCTCATTATGCTGTTTTTGTCCACGAATTCCCCGTAAGGAATGTACACCGTCATCTGGGGATGGGGCGCCACCGTTATGGGCTCATAGTTTTCATTCAGCATTTCCGTCAGCGTCAGCACTATGTGCTTGCCCTTTGGCGGCATTATCTCCACGTTCTCGCCCAGCTTAAAGTGGTTTCTCTGCTCTATTTTTATAAGATGTCTTTCCTCGTCGTAATCCAGCACCTTGCCTATAAACCCGTAATCCCTCATGTACACGCTGCTGTCGTAACATTGGGAATTATGGTCGGGCTTGCCAAAAAAGAAGCCCGTGGAAAAGGGTCTGTGGCTTGCCTTGTCCAGTTCCTCTGCCCAGTAAGGGTCAAAGGTATAATTGTCGGGGTCAGCCTGATATCTGTCCAGCGCCTCTCTGTACTGCTTGGTAACGGTTGCCGTATAGTTTACGGTCTTCATTCTGCCCTCTATCTTAAAGGACGAGATACCCGCCTGAGCAAGCTGGGGAATGTATTCTATCATGCAAAGGTCGTTTGCGTTAAACACGTAGGTGCCTCTGTCGTCCTCCATCAGCTGCATCAGCTCTCCGGGGCGCTTTTCCTCCATTACGTAGTAATTCCATCTGCAGGGCTGTGCGCATTCCCCGTGGTTGGCTCCTCTGCCCGTCATAAAATTGGACAAAAGGCACCTGCCCGAGTACGACATACACATTGCTCCGTGAACAAAGGCCTCAAGCTCCATGTCGTCGCCCACCTCGTCACGTATCCTCTTGATATCGTCCATGGACGCCTCTCTTGCAAGGATAATTCTGGAAGCCCCAAGCCTCTGCCACATTTTTGCCGCGGCATAGTTTACGGTGTTTGCCTGGGTGCTGATATGTATGGGCAGGTCGGGTGCGTTTTCCCTTGCTACGGAAAAAACGCCCAGGTCGGACACGATGGCCGCATCCGCCCCCGCCTTGTATATGTACTTGAAATAGTCGCCAAGGGCGTCAATATCGTCGTTGTTGGCAAACACGTTTACGGTAATATACACCTTTTTGCCCAAGGAATGCACGTACTCCACCGCACGCTCAATGCCGTCCTCGTCAAAATTCTCGGCAAACGCTCTCAAGCCGAATTTTTTACCCGCCATATATACCGCATCCGCACCGTACTGGCACGCCACCTGCAATCTTTCAAAATTACCCGCAGGCGCAAGCAACTCTATATTGTTCATATGTAATATCCTTTCAGATCTTCTTTCTGCTTATACAAATGCCGTCGCCAATGGGCAAAAGCAATGTTTCCAAAGCCTCATCCGTCATCATCTTTTCCAAAAAGACCTTCATCCTCTTTACAATGGTGATCTTTCTTGGGTTGAGCAAGGATCTGTCCCCGCCTATCATGCCGTAAAACAGCACGTCGTCACAAACTATAACGCCGCCGGGCTTCAGCATTCTGAGGCACTCCTTCATCAGCGACAAATACTGTCCCTTTGCCGCATCCATAAATATAAAATCGTACTCCCCACTCATCAGCGGCATGATCTCTCCGCTGTCCCCCAAAAACGAGCTTATTCTGTGAGAAAGTCCGCTTTTTTCAAAATTCTCCCTTGCCCTTGTCAGCAGCTCCTCCTCGCACTCTATGGTGGTGAGCCTTGCATCCTCATCAGCCGCATCCAGCATGGTTATGGCAGAATAGCCCACGCAGGTGCCTATCTCCAGTATGTTCTTTGGCTTTGTGACGCCGATATGCCACCGCAAAAACGCCTCCACCTGAGGACGAGTCACGGGCAAGCCCTGTTTTCTTGCTTCATCGTGTAATTCTGTCAATAAATAGCGACGGGAGGAAGCAGAAAATATGCTCCCTCGCTGTGTCATGCCGTTTATATAGTCTTCAATATAGTCGTAATTGATTCTGTTACCCATAGGATCATTTCTTTTCTGCGTTTCCCTGCTGCATTTCCTTCCACTTTTCCGCATAGAGCTGTGAATAGTACACGTGGTCCTCATACTTGGAGGTAAATGTGTTCAAGCCCGTTTCGGGGTTAAGTGTAAAGTACAGCGTGCCGTACTTGATGTCGTTTTCGTTAGGGTTCAGCACCGCCTTTATCGACGCAAGACCCGGGTTACCGATAGGACCGATGGGCAAGCCCGAATTGATGTACGTATTGTAGTCACTTTCATACTGGGTATCCTCCGTGGAAACTCCCCATACGTCCCTGTAAATGCCGTCCAACGCAAGAGCGTATATCAGGGTCGCATCGGACTGCAATCTCATATTCTTCTTAAATCTGTTCTGGAAGGTTGCGGCAACTCTTGCAAACTCCGTTATGCTGCCGCCCTCCTTTTCCACCACGGAAGCAAACGTTATAAGCTCGTCCAGAGTGTATCCCATTTCCTCCGCCTTGGCTTCCATTTCCGCCGTTATTCGCTTGTCAAAGTTGTCAAGCATCTTCTTTATTATCTCTCTGGGGGTGGCGTCAACGTATATTGCGTAAGTATCGGGGAACAAATATCCCTGCAGCACGTAGCCGTACTTATGCCTTTCCTCCGGGATCTGGCTCAAAAATCCGTATTCCGGGAAGTTTTCGGGCACACAGTAGTCAATAAACTCTTGGGTAGTAAAGCCCTCCAGCTTTTTTGTATCAGTAAGATACTCTGCAATTCTGGCAATGGTCCAGCCCTCGGGGATGGTGATATTGACTACCTCAACGGTATTTGTGCCTATCAGCAGCTGCTGCATTACCTCCTGCATTGACATATTGTGTCTGAATACGTATTTACCCGACTGGAGCTTGTATGAATTGTTGGAAATATCAACGTACAGCCTGAACACAAATGAGTTTGTGATTATCTCATTCTCCTCCAGTATCTTGGAGATACCTCTCACGCCGTAGCCCGAGGGGATCTCAAGAGTAAATTCCTCCGCATTGTCAGGCTGCGGCGGCAAAAAGAAGTTGTTGGCAACAAATTTTACCACTCCTGTTACGCCGATATACAGTATCAGCATCGTTGCGCCCACGATAATGAACGGACGCAAAAAGCTGACCCACAGATCCTTTAACATCCTCTCCAGTTTTTTGAAATGCTTTTCCAACTTCACGGCAAAAAGCCTCCTTATTGTTCTGTTTTTGTTTTTGTGTTATTCAAGCTCAATTCTGAGCTCTTTTTGCTCTATCTTCAGCACCATGTATATCTGAAGATCCTTTTTCTTTGCGGCGTAGGTAGCCTTATTTCCGTAACGGGTCTGCTCGCTTACGGTGGAAAACTTATTCCCCAAAAGGATCTTTATATATTCGCCCATATTCTCAATGGAAAAATCCTTTACGATTATAATGGCGTAATCCCCGCCGTTTGCATCCTGCCCCACAATAGCGTCATCCACCACACCCGTATGAACGGGAGGGATATCTCTGAATGCCTTTTCCTGTGGCCAACCCTCGGGATATTCAAATCCGCAGGCGGATACTGACACGCATATAAGCACGCATGCCAGTATTGCCTGTATTTTTTTTGTTATTCTCATCATCTCTGTACTCTGCCGCTGGCATCGCCGCCCATAAGGGTCTTGACCTCGTCAACGCTTACCTGGTTCATATCGCCGTGGATGGTGTGCTTGAGTGCGGAAGCCGCAACTGCAAACTCAAGGGAATCCTTGCTTGACATACCGGATATAAGTCCGTAGATAAGTCCGCCGCCAAAGGAATCGCCGCCGCCTACTCTGTCAACGATCCTCAATGCATACTTCTTTGAGAACATATACTCACAGCCGTCGTAAAGCATTGCGGACCAGTTGTTGTCGGACGCGGAAATACTCTCTCTGAGTGTGATGGCAACGTACTTAAAGCCAAATCTCTCTGCAAGAGTCTTTGCAACGTACTTGTAGCCCTCGCGGTCCAGCTCGCCCTTTGTGATGTCCGTTGCGGGAGCCTTTATGCCGAATACGTCGTCAGCATCCTCCTCGTTTGCGATACAAACGTCAACATACTCCATCAGCTGACCCATAACGGCGCAAGCCTTTTCCTTGCTCCACAGCTTCTTGCGGAAGTTAAGGTCACAGCTTACCATAAGGCCCTTTTCCTTTGCCTTTTTGCAGCCCTCAAGCGTCAATTCCGCAACGTCATCGCTCAACGCAGGAGTAATACCCGTAAAGTGGAACCACTCTGCACCGTCAAATACCTTATCCCAATCGATATCGCCGACCTTTGCCGTAGATATGGATGAATGTGCTCTGTCGTACGTAACCTTGGAGGGACGCACGGAAGCACCCTTTTCGCAGTAGTAGATGCCGACTCTTTCGCCGCCTCTTACGATGTAGGAGGTATCAACGCCGTATCTTCTGCAAGCATTTATAGCCGCATCGCCAATGTTGTTCTTGGGGAGTCTTGTAACAAACGCCGCATCAACTCCGTAATTTGCAAGGCTTACCGCAACGTTGCACTCTGCGCCGCCGTATGTTGCCTCAAAAACATCAGTCTGTACCACTCTCAAATATTCCGGCGGAGCAAGCCTCAGCATTACCTCGCCAAACGTAACTACCTTTGCCATTATTCTTCTCCTGTTTATATCAAAAATTCAATTTTTACTTCTTGGAAGCAAGCTCTGCTCTTGCATCCTTTATTTCCTTAACAAATACCTTTGCGGTTTCTGTGATCTTGTCATAATCCCCCGTCTTTGCGCCTGCTGTAAGGGAGCTGCCTGCAGCCATAGCCACAACGCCTGCCTTGACCCATTCCTTTGCATTGTCAACGGAAACACCGCCCGTAGGCATAAGCTTTGCATAGGGCAACGGTCCAAGGATGTCCTTGATGATAGTGGGGCCGTAAAGATCTGCGGGGAATACCTTCAACAGGTCTGCACCTGCCTCCATAGCCATAATAGCCTCTCTTATTGTCATAACGCCGGGCACGCAAAGCACTCTGTATCTGTTGCACATTCTCAGCACGTCCTCGTTAAAGGCGGGAGAAATTACAAACTGGGCGCCTGCCAGAATAGCAATTCTTGCAGTTTCCGCATCAAGCACAGTACCTGCACCGATGAGGATCTCGCCATCCTTATACTTTGCCGCCAGCTGACGGATGACCTCATCCGCACCGGGCACTGTAAAGGTGATCTCAATTCCTGCAACGCCACCCTTAACGCAAGCCTCCGTTATCTTAAGCGCCTGCTCGCTGTCCTTTGCTCTTACAACTGCCACAAGGCCGCCTTCGCACATTTTGGTAAATACTTGTTCCTTATCCATATCCGTATCCTTTCATTCACACATAGTAATGTAATTATAACCCTTTATGCCAAAAATGTCAACCTCTTACCCTTGGGTAATGACGTTTTTCATCTCGGCAAAAATTTCACACAATCTTTGGCTTCTGCCCATAATAAACAGATAGCCCAACAGCGCCTCCAAGCCCGTGGCAAGCCTGTAATCAGTCACGTCGGCGTGCTTTGGCTTTGTCTGGCTCTTGGCATTCCTGCCCCTGCGGACGATATCCTTTTCCTCGTCCGTCAGCATACCGTCAATGCTCTCCAGCAGCTGTGCCTGAAAAGCGGCGTTTACCACCTTTACCGCCCTGTTGTTCAGCTTTGACACAGCTTCGTGGGAGGTGGTGGCAAAGTACGTCCTCACAAAAAGGTCCATCACGCTGTCCCCTATATACGCCAATGTCAGCGGCGGCACGGTACGTATATCGATGCCGTTGATCTCGGGGATGGCTTCCTTCATCATGTCTATCAATGCTTTTTCACTCATATTTCTCACTTACCGAGCAAAGGCACAGCCCGTAGACCGCCGCGGCGCCTTGCTCCTTTAACGCTCTTGCGCATTCGTCCAGAGAACTGCCCGTGGTCAATATGTCGTCTACCACCAGCACTCTCTTGCCCTCTACGCTCTCTTTCATATTTTCCGCCACACCAATGGCGTTTTCTATATTCTCCATCCTTTCGTCCTTGTCAAGCTCGGACTGCGGGGTGGTATTTCTTATTCTTTCCAGCTGGGGCACAGCCTCTTTTCCCAGTCTTTTGGCAAAGCCCTCCGCCAAAAGTCTGGCTTGGTTGTATCCCCTCTGCCTCTCCTTTTTGGGGTACATGGGCACAAAGGTGATCACGTCGGCAGGCATTGCCTCCTCATCGTAAGCCTCTGCCATTTGCTTTGCGCCTATATCCGCTACCCACTGCGCTCCCGAGTATTTCAGTCTGTGGACCAACGTTCTCGCCGCGCCCTCGTAGCAATATACGGACGCCGCAAGGTCAAACCTCATGTCGTGCTTGGCGCAGGACTCACAAAGAGAATCCTCGGAGCCTATCCTCCTGCCGCATTTGGTACAGACCACGTCGCCCACCCTTTTGACGGTGGCAAAGCATTTGTCGCAGAACACCGCATTGCCATGCTCTTTTCTGTGCAAGCCCCTTCTGCCGCAGACTATACAGCCGTAATCGTCGGGAAAGAAAACCCTCTTTATAATATCAGAAATCAAAAACATCGTCCCAATCTATAAGGCTTACAGCCTCTGCCGCAATGTCGTTTCTGCCGTCCTCGGTTTCAGCCTCGGTTGTCGCCATA
>JAGBHJ010000170.1 GCA_017935525.1 Clostridia bacterium
TCATCCCCCTGCAAGCTGCCGCCGATCCAGCCTATAATACAGTTCTGCACGGTAAAGCTCTTGCAGTCGTCGGAGGTTATGCCGTGGGAGCCACCGAATTTAACTGCAATATTGTCTATTATCACGTTGGTGGAATCACTGCACCTGGTGATGTGGCCTCTCTTGGAAAGGATGATCTCGGAGAAATACTCTGCGGGATTGCCCTTGTCAAAATAGAGGTAGAGTATGCCGTCAACGGGGTCGTGGAGAAATTCCAGGTTGTTGTGCATAGCCTGTGAGGGGGTTGTGCACAGCGTGTTGCCTGAATGGAACCATTCGCCCATGCCGTTTGTGACCATGCCCGAGTTGACCGTTCTTTTGCCTTCCTTCCAGGGGGAGCAGGGGTCGGAGGGGCAGATCTTTATGCCGTATGCCTTGCCGTTGTCGCACACGATATTGCCGATATCGTTGTAACGGTTACCAACGTTGCCGCGATACCTCCAGATGTTGGGGAATATTGTTTCTTCCCAGTCGGAGGGGTCGCTTGCCACTATGCAGTTTCTGAACAGGGGCTTGGGGCCCTCACCGTATGCGGAGTAGGTTACGCCGCCACGGAACATAATGGTGTAGTCGCCGGAATATCTGGTGTGGAAAGAGCTGTCCCAAATGCTGCCACGCTTAAAGAATACGCCGTCACCCTCCCTTACCGTGCCGTCGCGCTGGGCAAGGTGAAGTCTGTTGATGGTCTTCCATGGGGTGTCGGGTGATCTGCCGTCGTTTTTGTCACATCCGTCGTTGGACATATAAAAGCAGTTGCCCTTTATGGTGTCGGGGGAAATGGACGGTGCGGAAAGTATCTTATTTGCCTTTTCTGTTGCCTTGGCAATTATTTCCGCTTCTATCTCCTTTGTAAGCTTATCAAATTTAATGCTTGCACTTCTGTTGCCGATGTATTGCTCAAAATCCTTTGAGGTCATAATTTTTTCTGACATAACGGTTCTCCTTATAAAGTAATATCCGTGGAATCCACTACCTGCTTATCGCCGTCGGTAAAAAGGACCTTTGCACTATTGCCGCAGAGGGTTATAGCTGCGCCTACAAAATCGTCCTTGTCCTCGGTGTGTATGTGTCTGGAGCCTACAACCACCGGTGCGGGCTGACCCTTGTGGTCGATATTGCCGCCGATGGGGCAGACGAATGTCTGGTGTAGATGCCCGGAGATCATAAGATCGGGCTTTATATGCTCTCTCAAAAGCCTACACCACTCGGTGTAAAGCTCCACCTCGATGTCAAATGGTGGTCTGTTTGTGTGGGCAAAGGGCACGTGGGAGATCACTAATCTGTACTTTACATCGGGGGCGGCATACTCCTCGTCTGCGCTGTTAATGACGTTTTTGATAAACTCGGTCTGGTTGAGTCTGAATTGATGGAAGCAGACCGTATTGCCGTACTCCGGGTGGTCGTCGGGCTTGTCCTCGCCGCAGTCAAGCACGATTCCCCAAACGGGTCCAAGGCGGAACGTAAAATAGGGCTTGCCGTTGTTGGTGGGTGTAAGCTCATGGAATCTCTCCGCAAACTTGCCTCTTGTGTCATGATTGCCCTTTGAGAATACGGTGGGTATCTGTCCGTAAGAAATATTGCCCGTGATACGATGTATGGTCAAAAATGACGCCGCATTGCCGCAATGGTCAATAATGTCGCCGTTGAGTATCAGCAGGTTAAGCTTGTTGCCAAAATAGCGACCTGCGTCAACCGTATGGTCGGAATCCCCGTGGGCGTCGGAAATGTGGTACACGTTGATCTGCTCCTGCTCCGTGGGGATGGGGTAAAACTCGCTCTCCCAGCAAAGCACGTCGCTGAGGCTGGGGTGATAGGGGGACCTTTCGTACACAACTCTGTAACAAACGGAATATTTGCCCGCATCGTCCAAAACGTCCATGGGCACAGTTATCTTGTGTGTGGTGCAGTCTGAACGGAGAATACCGTTGGAATCGTCGTAATATTTTTTCTCGCCGATCTCTACCCACATTACCGTAGGCGTATTGACGGGGATTATCAGCTCATACTTATCATCTACTGCATATACCCCGGGGAATGCATCAAATTCTTGGGGACATGGGTTTATATGCTCAAGCTTCATCATTTACCTCCTAAAAAACACTCGTTTTTGACGTGTCAATAGTATTTTACCATATTGTTTCCAAAATTACAATATTTTTTTATAAAATGTGAGGATAAGAAAACGTCACCCATGCCCAAAAAGGTCCCACACCCCGTGCCTGTGGCTGCAACGAATGCGTTATGAATAATTATTTCAAAAAAATAACCGCTATAAACACAGTATTGTTATGCAAAAAAGATTATCGCAAAAGAAAAACGCTGTTTTATCCAATAAAACAGCGCACGAAAAAACGATGAAAACTATACAACATAATTTACAATATGTTGTATAATATGCTTATAAACTTCTATTGGAATTTTCCAGCAAAAAACAAAATGCACATTTCTTCACAAAATGACCTGTCTAAATATTGCGAAAGATTATTCCGAAATATGAATATGTAAAATTCTTCCAAAAAATGCCTATTTTCCTATTGCAAAAAAATGGATTTGGGTGTATAATAAAAACGTAATTACAACATATTGTAAAATATGTAGTCAAATCCTGCTGATGCAATATACTGTAAAGGGGGTGCGGGTTGGAAATGCTTTCCAAAAACGTCAACTCAAGAAAACTGATCACCGTATTGTGTGTGATTTTGGCGCTGGGCGTGCTGACCCTTTGTGGTGCGGTGGCGTACAACATGATATTCGGCAGAGCTACGGACACGGATTCCCTGCCCAATAAGATGGAAAGAGCTTTTGCGTCGTACTTTACCGCCAACGCGGAGGAGACCTCGGCGGAAATATCCCTTTATCAGAATAATGCAGAGGACAGCGTCCCCTTTGCGGCGACAAATATGCTCCCCGGTGACAGCGTTACAAAAAACTACAATATTAAAATATCCCACAAGGGTAAGATCACCGTAAAGATGAATATTGACGTTACAGCAGGCGAAAAGCTCAGCGAGGTGCTTTATTGCAAGGTCACATTGGGTGACGACGTTTTGTGGCAGGGGCTTATGGCAGATTTTCCAAAGAGCGTTGACCACGTTGTCAACACAACGGAAAAGACTACCACACATCTGGAATACAATATCACCGCATATCTTGACACGTCTGTGGGCAACGAATACATGGAGCAGGAGCTTCTGGCGGACTTTTGCTGGTGGGTGGAGGAGGAAAAAGCCCTTGAGCCCGAGCTTGGCGGCGGCTTCCACATTATATTCTGGTATTTTACGGCGTTTGTCAGCCTTTTTATGCTGATACTGATCCCCATATTAAAGCGCAGGGACAAAAAGGAGGCAGAAAATGGCACAGCAGAATGATAATACGTCAAAGCGGCTTTCGGCAGGCGTTTTTGTGCTGGTGCTGCTGTTGATATGTCTTTCCGTAACCACCTTTGCGCTGGCATGGGCAACTGTCAGGGTGGA
>JAGBHJ010000171.1 GCA_017935525.1 Clostridia bacterium
CCGACTGTTGCCATTTCCGGCGGCAACGTGACGGTGGAGCTGGGCAAGACACACGCCTTCTCGGGCAAGGTAAGCTCTTCTCCCACTTCAAGAGCAAAGCTCACTTGGGTAACGGGGGACGCATCCATTGCAACGGTTAACTCCTCGGGCGTTGTAACTGCAAAAAAAGCAGGCACGACCACCGTTACGGTTACTATGGCGTACACGGGCACAAGCGGCGGCGTGGTAAGAGTTACGGCAACTGTCAAAGTAACGGTATTCAATCCGAAATATACGGTAAGCTTTGACTCCAACGGCGGCAGCGGTTCCTTTGCAAGCATCACCGTGGAAAAGACAAAGCAGTACGGCACTTTGCCCACTCCCACCAGAAAGGGCTATACCTTTGCGGGTTGGTACACGGCAAAGTCCGGCGGTACGTTGATCACTGCAACGTCAACAGTCTCCATCTCCCAGAACACAACGCTTTACGCAAGATGGACTGCAAACAAATACACCATCACCCTTGACGGTAACGGCGGCACACCTGCCAAGCCCACCGTAACAGGTGTTTATGAGTCCCCGTTGGGTACTTTGCCTGTGGCAACGCGCCCCGGTTATAATTTTGACGGCTGGTACACTGCGGCAGAGGGCGGCACAAAGATCACCTCTGCAACAGTCTATACTCTCACAAACGGTACGACCTACTATGCTCATTGGAGCCTTGCAAGCTTTACGGTAACCTTTGATGCCGTGGGTGGTACTGCGTCAAAGCCCAATATCACGGTAACGTTTACCGGCAAGTACGGTGAGCTGCCCATGGCAACACGTCCCGGCTTTGAGTTTGACGGCTGGTATATGGGCAAAAACGGAGAGGGCGAAAGGATCACGGCTGACTCCGTAGTAAATATTGTAAAGGATACCATCCTTTACGCAAAGTGGAATGCCAACACCTATACGATCTCATTTGACGTAAACGGCGGCAACGGCGGATATGAGGACAGAGATATTCTGTTTGATTCTCCCTACGGCTCATTGCCCATTCCGGGCAAGCCGGGCTATGCGTTTGTTGGTTGGTACACGGAGCTTGAGGGCGGCACAAGAGTGACGGACATCACAAAGGTATTTGTTCCCTCAAATCATACTCTGTACGCTCATTGGGAGCCGGGAAAATTTGCGGTTACCCTTGATGCAAACGGCGGTATTACTCCCCAGGAGGTTTTGACCGTAACGTATCTTGAGCTTTACGGCGAGCTTCCCGTGCCCACAAGGGTTGGTTATACGTTCATCGGCTGGTGGACGGAGGCAGAGGGCGGTCAGCAGATAGTTTCATCCACCGTGGTTGAGATAATCCAGAATCAGACGCTCTATGCTCACTGGTCTGTAAATACATATACTGTGTCCTTTGAGACATTCTGTAACGAATCCTTTGCTCCCGTAAGGATCGTGTTTGACACTCCGTACGGCTCATTGCCCAGACCCGACAAGAAGGGCTACACCTTTGTGGGCTGGTACACAGAGAGCGAGGGCGGTCAACACATAACGGAAACGTCCACGTTAAAGATAGGTGAGGACTCCACACTCTATGCACATTGGAAGGCTAATTCATACGTAGTATCCTTTGATGCAAACAGCGGCGTTGTTAATTCCGAAAGCATTACGGTAGTCTTTGATTCGGGATATCCCCAGCTCCCCGTTGCGGAAAGATACGGCTACGAATTTATGGGCTGGTATACTGCGCCGGAGAATGGTGAGCCGGTGGAAATGGACACCACGGTTTCCATTGACAGAGATCACGTGCTGTATGCCCGTTGGTCCGCAAGACTTATTATGGTGGAGTTTGATACCGACGGCGGCGACGCTCAGTACACCAATATGGCGTACAAGTATGATTCCCCCTACGGCAAGCTGCCATGGTGCGTGCGAGTGGGCTACACCTTTATGGGCTGGCAGACGGCGGATGGAGACTTCATTAAGATCGATACGGTAATTGACTCTGTTGAGAATATAAAGGTTACGGCGATCTGGGAGGCTATCAGCTATAACGTTGTTCTTGATGCCAACGGCGGCAGCATGAGCGAAACGGAAGAAACAGCGTTTGTTGTAACGTACGATGAGGTTTATCCCTATATGGGTACACCTGCAAGATTTGGATACAGATTTGTAGGCTGGAAGACCAACCGCGGTGATTACGCATACAGCGGTGAGGTGGTAAAGATAATATCGTCCCAGACGCTTTATGCAGAATGGGCGCCATTGCTCCACGTGGTGACTCTTGATGCCAACGGCGGCAAGCTGGACGTGGCTCAGCTGAAGATAGGCTACCAGCAGAAATACGGCGACCTGCCCACACCTGTGATGACGGGATACAGCTTTGCAGGCTGGGTGGACAAGGACGGCAACAAGATAACAGCGGACTCCGTTTCGTCAACTACGGAGGCAGAAACATTGACAGCAACGTGGACGGAAAGAGTTTACGTTCTGAGCTTTGATGCCAATGGCGGAGAAATGGAGCCTACACAGATAAAGATCAAGTACGGCGAGATGTATGCGGGCTTGCCCGTGCCCGAGAGAACGGGATATAAGTTCACCCGTTGGCTGGATGGCGACGGCAATGCGATCTACGAGCAGGAGGCGGCAGAGCTTACTGACGACACTCTGTTCTATGCGGAGTGGATCCCCTACGTGCTGGACATTCAGTTTGAAAGCGGATGCGAAACCGTTATTCCGCCAATGACCGTGACCTACGACTCAAATTATACGGGTCTTCCCACGGCGTCCCGCAACGGCTACGTATTCCTCGGCTGGTACGACATCAAGGGTAACCATGTTAAGGAGCAAACAAAGGTAACAATTACCGAGGGTATCACTCTGTATGCCCGTTGGGAGGCAATTGAGTACGACCTTACGTTTGATGCCATGGGCGGTCAGTGCGATACGAGCGAAATGGTATTTTCCTTTGACGACCTTGACGGCGCATTGCCCATTCCTCAGAAGATAGGATGCGTATTTATTGGTTGGTATGACGAATTTTCCGTTGAGCTGACTGAGGACACCATACTGGACCCCGACAGCACCAATGAATTCTATGCCCGTTGGGCTAACAGCGAATACAACCTGTACTTCAGCGTCAACGGCTCCATCAACAGAAGTCTGACGCAAAAGGTTGGCTTCAAGAGGGCAATCGGCGTATTGCCCACACTTACCATACCGGGATATCAGTTTGTTTGCTGGACGGATTCCACGGGTACGCAGGTCAGGGCAGAGGACGTCTATACTGACGTTGCCGATAAGGTGCTCTATGCGGTAATAACACCTCGTACATATGTGGTTACGTTTGACGCCAACGGCGGACAGGCAAGCTTTGACGAGATGAATATAACAAACGATGAGACTTACGGCGAGCTCCCCACGGCATTCAGACACGGTTACGTGCTGGTGGGCTGGTTTGATGAAAGCGGCATGAGAATAACTGCGGAAACTGTGGTAAGCGTTACGAATAACACAAGGCTCTGCGCACAGTGGGCAGAGGTCGAGTCCAACACATCGCTTTTGTTCCGCAACAACTCCACTCTGGCAACAAGCTGCGAGGTCATTGCGCTGGTGGAGATAGTTCTGCTGTTGTTGACATTCCTCAGAAAGAGATTCGGCAGAAAAAAGATCAGAACATAATGAAAGGCAATAAAACATGAAGGATATGCACGTGCATCTTGAGTATGCAGATTATACCTTTGAGTGGATAGACAGATTTGTGGCGCAGGCTGTAAAAATGGATATCGACACCCTTTGTCTGGTGGAGCATTCACACCAGTTTACAGACTTTGCTCCCATGTATACTGGGATAAGTCAATACAGCGAATTTCAGAATTGGTGGTATTACAAGAAGAACTTCAGACAGCTGAAGGAATACACGGATTTTATCACCGAGGCAAGAAAGAGGGAGTACCCCATAAGACTTTTGTTTGGTCTTGAGGTGTGCTACTTTAACGGACAGGAGGAGCTGATAGAAAAGAACATCCGCGCGTTTGATTATGACCACATAATCGGCTCCGTGCATTGGATGGACGGCTTTGGCTTTGATCTTAACCGTGACGCATGGCAGGGGCTGGACGTTGATACACAGTACAGAAGGCATTTTGAAATAATGGAGGGGCTGATAGAGTGCGAGCTTTTTGACGTAGTCGGTCATCCCGATTCGTTAAAGCTGTTTGGCCACAAGCCCGGCTACGACCTTAACCCCACGTACGACAGGATCGCCTCATTGATGAAAAAACACGACATCGCCGCAGAGCAGAACGGCGGTGTACACCTTAAGCTGCCGGAGATAGAGCTGGGAATGGCACCCGACTTTTTGGCGGCAGTAAAAAGACACGGAGTGAGGATAATCACCTCATCCGATGCCCACAGACCCGAGCACGTCGGTATGAACGTTAAGGAGCTTGTGGAAACATTGTAAATAACAGCAGCCCCCGCCTCGGCACGCAGGATCGTGCAGGGACGGGGGTTTTGTGTGTTAATATACGGACAATTTATGCCCATCCAAATGCAACACACGGCGTACTGAAAAAGCAAGCCGTGTGCAAATGGGTTGATATCGTAAATTATGCTGTGATCGTCTTGCTGCCGCCGTCCCATATAACGTCGATGGTTATGGGCTTGTCGGAGGTTACTGTGATAACGGGCTCGTCCGTGGTGTTTTCTCTTGCGCTGCAGATAAGGTCAACGGTGGCGTCACCCAAGGGGTACTGCTTGATGCCGTGCTCCTCCGTAAGGTTAACGTGCCATGTGATGTGCTTCTTCTGTGCGTCGGGCTTGATGCCGAATACGTACTCGAACATTACGGAAATAGGCGCAAGACCCGTCCAGCCTACAAAGTTGCCGTGGTCGGAGCCGTAGCTGTCCAGCTCGGGAGAGTAATTCTCGTACAGCGTGCCGTACTTGTTGTATACGGAAACGGCAATGTCAACGTATGATCTGCCGATGTCGTATGCCAGCTTAAAGTAGCCATGGTTCTTAAGACTGCAGAGGATCATGTAGTTTGTGGGCGCCCAAACAGCACCGCACCAGTATCCGCCGTCATCTCCCTTGTAGCCGGGGTGATCCTTGGAAAGGGAGGGAACACGGTTTCTGGTCTTGAACTCGTTTTCGTTGTCCAGGTGAGCCACAAAGCCGTCAATTCTTTCCTGAGGAACCATGTCGGCCAGCAATGCCCAGTAGGATGCGGCTGTCTTTACTCCGCTGAGAGTGCCGTCCCTCAACTTGTCGTAGTAGAACTGGTCCTTTTCGCTCCACATTGTGTTGTTGACCGTGTTGTAAATAAGCTCCATTTCTTCCTTGAGCCAATCTACCTCGTCCTCTCTGCCGAGCACTCTGGACATTTCCACAAGTATCTTTGCGCTGAGGTACTGCTGTGCGCAGGCGTCTATCCAGCTCATAAAGCCGTGGGATACGGAGCAATCGTACTGGCTGGGTGTTCTGGGGGAGTTGTCCATACCGCAGCCCAAGCCCGTTGTCCAGTAGCTGCCGTCCGGCCATGATCTGTTCAGCTGCAACCACTTGTGGTATGCGCAAAGGGGATCAAATACTCTGGAGAGCCTGTTTGTGTCTGCAGTGGAGAGGAAGTATTCCCACTCTGCCCAGGGCATTACGTTGGGGCCTGTGGATGCCGGATCGTCACGGCTGAATTGCTCGCCGCTGCGCTCTTCGCAGATCTCACGGCAAATAAAGCCGTCACGGTGCTGGTGAGAGTACATATTGTCCAATGTTCTCTGGAAATCGAATATTCTGCTTGCGTACTTGCCGAACATTACAATAAAGGAAGAGTCCCACATAAAAAGGTAATCGTTAAATGCGGTATCGATAAAGTTGGATACAAAGCCCGCATCGGGATTAGCCTTGCGCAGATTGCTGAACGCTATCTGCCACGTCTTGTAATAACAGCTGATGGCGTCGTAATGTCCGCGCCATACGGGAATGGGAAGCTGATCCTTGATGTCCTCATACAGCGGGAGCTCGTCCGTCTGCACGGGCTGATTGATAAACGTGTTCTTTGCAACAATGGGATTGTATGCGTAGAATGCGTTACCGTTTACTTGAAAATGTCTTGCCATTTTATTTCCTCGTCATGGGAGGTCCCATGCTTTCTGATAAATATATTACACCTTTTGGTGGTTTGATGCGATTATTATACCACAATGAAATGCGCTATCCGCATTTCTACCTCAGTCGGTTCAATAATTACATAAAAGGAAGCGGAGCTTCATTC
>JAGBHJ010000172.1 GCA_017935525.1 Clostridia bacterium
AATCTTCAACGTTAAGAAACGTCCACTGGGGAAAACGGTCGTGACAAGCTCTTTTCTCAATGTGGGTATTGTGATTGTGAGTGTGTACGCGGCAAGCGTTGCAATGATTATAGTGCCGTTTGTTCGTCTATTTGCTTAATTATAGTCTATTTGATCCGGAGAACATTGTTCTCCGGATTATCTTATTCCCCCCATTTCCCTCGGTGGCGGGCGGTGCTTTTATTTCCCTCTCCCCATAAATTATGCAATAAATCGGGAAAATCCTATTGACAAAACGGGCAAGATGTTGTATAATTACAAGGATAAATAAGAGAATTTATTGCGAATCTAAATTCGGAAAGGTGCGTATTAAATATGGTTGATGAAGAATTTTCACAGAAGGTATATCTTACGGAGGAGGCTCTTGAGGCCCAGAAAAAGGAGCTCAATCGCTTAAAAACAGAGGGCAGACAGAAGGTTGCCGAGGATATTAAATTGGCAAGAGGCTTTGGTGACCTCAGCGAGAATGCGGAGTACGACGAGGCAAAGAAGGAGCAGGCAAGAATTGAGGGTGAGATCATCCGTCTTGAAAAGCTCATCAAGGAGGCTTTTGTTATTGACGAAGCCAGCCTTACAAACGACGTTGTAAATATCGGCTCTTTTGTTAAGGTGTACGATTACGATCTTGATTGCGAGGACGAGTATCAGCTGGTTGGCTCAACGGACGTTGACCCCGACAATAACAAGGTTTCATATGAATCCCCCATCGGCGCTGCCCTTATGCACAAAAAAGAGGGCGAAACGGTTGAGGTGGAAATCCCCGACGGCGTTATCGAGTTCAAGATATTGAAGATTTACAGATAATAGAGAGGATGATTGGTAATGGCAGATAACATTACAGAAGAAATAGTTGTTGACCTCAGTGATGAGATGAGAGTCCGCAGAGAAAAGCTGGCAAAGCTTGTGGCAGAGGGCAAGGACCCCTTTGAGATCACAAAGTACGATCTTGACGCCACAGCAAAGGACATTCTGGATAATTACGAGGCGTATGAGGGCAAGCAGGTATCCATCGCAGGCAGAATTATGAGCAAGCGAGTAATGGGTAAGGCAAGCTTTGTGCATATTCTTGACGCTACGGCAAAAATACAGCTCTACGTGCAGATAAACACTCTGGGCGAGGAGGTATATTCCGCATTCAAGACGTGGGATATCGGTGATATCATCGGCGTTAAGGGCGAGGTATTTAAGACCAGAAGCGGCGAAACATCCATCAAGGCAGAGGCTGTAAAGCTTCTTTCCAAGTCCCTGCGTCCCTTGCCGGAAAAGTGGCACGGTCTTAAGGACACGGATATGCGTTACAGGCAGAGATACGTTGACCTTATCGTAAACCCCGAGGTTAAGGATACTTTTGTAAAGAGAAGCCTTATCCTTAAGGAGATCAGAAGCTATCTTGACTCCAAGGGCTTTTTGGAGGTTGACACACCCATCCTTACTCCCTTTGAGATCGGCGCATCCGCACGTCCCTTTGTGACACATCACAATACGTTGGATATGGATATGTACTTGAGAATAGAAACAGAGCTCTACCTCAAGAGACTTATCGTCGGCGGATTTGACAAGGTCTACGAGGTAGGCAGAATTTTCCGTAACGAGGGTATGGATACAAAGCATAACCCCGAGTTTACGTCTATTGAGCTTTACCAGGCATATACGGACTATAAGGGCATGATGGACATCGTTATTGAGATGAACACCATGCTGGCAGAGAAGATCTGCGGCTCCAGGAAGATAATGTACCAGGGCAACGAGATCGACATGGGCAACTGGGAAAAGCTGACCATGGTTGAGGCTGTAAAGAAGTATTCCGGCGCTGATTATTACGCATGGGAGAGCGACGAGGCAGCAAGAGCCGTGGCAAAGGAGCTTAAGGTTGACGTTCCCGAGAACGCTACAAAGGGAACCGTTTTGGTTGAGCTGTTTGACGCATACGTTGAGGATAAGCTCATCCAGCCTACTATCATTTACGATTACCCCGTTGAAAACAGCCCTCTGGCAAAGAGAAAGCCCGACGAGCCTGCTTTTACAGAGAGATTTGAGTATTTTATCAACTGCACAGAGTTTGGTAACGCATTCAGCGAGTTGAACGATCCTATCGACCAGAAGGAAAGATTTGAAAAGCAGGTTGCGGCAAAGCGCTTGGAGGAGCCCAACACAACTGCTCAGGTGGATGAGGATTACGTAACTGCTCTTGAGTACGGTCTGGCGCCTACGGGTGGCTTGGGCTTTGGTATTGACAGATTGGTAATGCTTTTGACCGATTCTGCATCCATCAGGGACGTTTTGTTGTTCCCCACGATGAAGCAGATCGACGCACCTCAGGCAAAGCCCGCCGCAGAAGCAGCACCTGTTGCAGAGGCAGCACCCGTTGTAGAGGAGCCCGTTGCAGAGGTTATCGACTTCTCCAAGGTAGAGATCGAGCCTTTGTTCAGCGACTTTGTTGATTTTGAGACATTCAGCAAGTCCGACTTCCGTGCGGTAAAGGTTAAGGCTTGCGAGGCGGTAAAGAAGTCCAAGAAGCTGCTTCAGTTTACTCTTGATGACGGCACAGGTACTGATCGCACTATCCTCAGCGGTATCCACGCATTCTATGAGCCCGAGGAGCTTGTTGGCAAGACGTTGATCGCTATAACAAACCTGCCGCCCAGAACAATGATGGGTATTGAATCCAACGGTATGATCATCTCCGCAGTACATTCCGAGGAGGGTGAGGAAAAGCTCCACGTTTTGATGGTGGACGACCACATCCCCGCAGGTGCAAAGCTGTATTGATGACGAAAAAAGGTTAACAGATAAATGATTGAGCACTTATGGCGTGTATATATCGACATAAGTGCTTTTTTGTAAAGGAGATAATATGGAATTATATACAGAAAGGCTGTGCCTTCGCCCGTGGCGTGAGGAGGACGCAGAGGCGCTTTACCCTCTTGCAAGGGACCCCGACGTTGGTCCGCCTGCAGGCTGGATGCCCCATACGAGCGTAGAAAACAGCAGACAGATAATACGGACGGTACTTTCGGCGCCCACGGTGTTTGCGGTTTGTAAACGGGAGGATGGGATGCCCATAGGCAGCATAGGGCTTCACAAAAACGACCTTGCCTGCCACGATGATGAATACGAGCTTGGCTATTGGATAGGAAAGCCGTATTGGGGGCAGGGCATGATCCCCGAGGCCTCGCTGGAGGTGCTCAGATATGCCTTTGAGGATCTTGGTATGGCAAGAATATGGTGCGGTCATTATGACGGTAACGTTAAAAGCCGCCGTGTGCAGGAAAAGCTTGGGTTTGTGTTCCATCATACCACCGAGGGAATAGAGATTACCGAATTAAACCAGATCCGCACGGGACACGTGATGCTGATGACGAGGGAGCGCTGGGAGGAGCTTTGTTGGTGTAAGTATTTGGGCAGATGCATCGACAAGGGTATGTGCTACGATATGCAGATGATCGCAATGGACTGCATAAAGCCCTCGGCATTGACAGAGATCGATATCGATAAAGTCCTGTTGAATGAGGTCTGCAAGTGTTGCCCCAACAAAATCGGATGATTTTTTTGAGGATGGTATTGACAAAAAAATGGGAGTATGGTATACTAACCCTATAATAATGGCGCTATGCGTCGGAATGGAGAAAACATGAGCGAGAAATACGTATATGACAAGCAAAAGCTGCCCCACCCTGTGCTTAACGGTCACGAGGATTGGGAGGAGCTTTACTACACGGCATGGGAAACTGCGTTCAAGAATATTGAATACATAGACAAGCCCGGCTGGAAGAACATCCTCACCTGTATGCCCGGTGTTGGCATTACATGGCAGTGGGATTCCTGCATTATGACATTTATAACAAATTATTCCAATGGCACACTCACAGCTTTTGATAACCTGGACAATCTTTACAGACTCCGCCGCGAGTCCGACGGTTTTATGTCCATGGCTTATACTATCGAAACAGAGGAGGAGGCTTACCCCGGCAGAATAAATCCGCCGTTGATGGCGTGGGCAGAGTGGACGCATTACCTTGTTTCCGGCGATAAGTCCAGATTTGCCACGGTATTGCCTGCATTGGAGGGCATCTACTCATTTATTGAGAACAACAGAAGACGCTCCACCTGCCAGCTGTATTGGTTTGAGGATTCCGGCTCATCAGGTATGGATAATGCCCCCAGAAGCGGTTATTTCTCACCGGATCTTGACGGTAGTGACGTTTGCCATGTTGACCTTGCTTGTCAGCAGGCACTCAGCGCAAAGCATCTGGCGCTTATTTGCGGTGAGCTTGGCATGGAGGATAAGAAGGCATTCTACGAGAGTGAAAATAAGAGAATTTGCGACCTTATTAACAAATTCCACTGGAGCGACAGAGCAAGATGGTATTTTGATTTCTTTGCCCGCGGTGAGGTTGGTCAGAAGGTTAAGTTTATAAATTCAAAGACTGCTGCTGCATTCTGGACATTGATCTGCGGTGCGGCTGTTGACGGCAAGAGAGAGGCTGTAAGAGAGCATCTCTTTAACCCTGACGAGTTCTACACAAAGGTGCCCTTCGCATCCCTTGCAAAGGATGACCCCAACTACGATCCTAACGGCGGATACTGGCTTGGCGGAGTTTGGCCGCCCACAAATTATGCGGCGATCAAGGGTCTTCAGCAGACAGGCCACAAGGAGCTGGCAAGGGAGGCTGTGGTAAGAATTCTTGACGCTATGTGCGCCGTAAACAAGGATCCAGCATACGGCAATATCTGGGAGTGCTATTCTCCCGAGGCGTACAGACCTGCCACAACTGAGGACGGCGAGCTTGTAAGAGCAGAGTTTGTTGGTTGGGGCGGATTGGCACCTATCACTCTGTTAATAGAGAATATTATCGGTCTTGACTTTGATGCAAGAGAGAATAAGGTAATATTCAACCTGAACACGAGAGAAAAGTGCGGTCTTGAGAACATGATATTCAACGGCAACAACATTTCCGTTGTTTGCACGGAGTACGAGCCTTTTAAGGGCAGAACAACTATCGAAACAGAAGCGGAAAAGCCCTTTAAGCTTGTTATCAATACAAAGTACCTTTGGGATCCCGTGGAGATCGACGTTCCTGCAGGTAAGAGCACGTTTAAGATCTGATATAGTACGCAATAAAAAGCGTCTGTGTTTTAGCGTGAGCCCCATAACGAAGTTTTAACAAAAAGCACTTATGATAACGAATAAATCGTTTGTCATAAGTGCTTTTGCGTTGCTTCAGACAATCTTCTCCCGATAGTAATGAATTGACGCTTTGCGTCATGAATTGAAGCCTGACGGCTTCATGATTTGAAAACTTTGTTTTCATGAATTGAATTGCTATACTTTATCATGCCGAAGGCAATTCATGAAC
>JAGBHJ010000173.1 GCA_017935525.1 Clostridia bacterium
GGGCAGACCGCCTACGTTGTGGTGGGACTTAACTGCCTTCTTACCCTCTGCCTGCTTGATGCTCTCAAGAATGTCGTGGTAGATGGTACCCTGTGCCAGGAAATCAACGTCCTCAAGCTTACGTGCTTCGTCAGCAAAAACCTCGATGAATTCCTTACCGATAATCTTTCTCTTCTTTTCGGGGTCGCTAACGCCTGCCAAAAGGTCAAGGAATCTGTCGGTTGCATCAACGTAAACAAGGTTTGCATCAAGCTCATCTTTGAAAAGCTTGATAACGTTTTCGGATTCGTCCTTACGCATAAGTCCGTGGTTAACGTGTACGCAGATGAGCTGCTTGCCGATGGCCTTGATAAGGAGCGCCGCAACAACGGAGCTGTCAACACCGCCTGAAAGAGCAAGCAAAACCTTCTTATCACCAACCTGCTGACGTACAGCGGCTACCTGCTCGTCAATAAACTGCTGAGCAAGCTGGGGTGTGGTAATACGAGCCATGGACTCTGGTCTTTTGTTATTATCCATATATATTCCTCCGAATATTAAAAAAATTTGTCGAAAGTAAGCCGTAGAAATTTGAAAACAAACCTCTACATACAATATTATACACCTTTTGGGGCGATTTGTCAATAAATTTTTATGCGACCGGGAGCCTTGTTTTTTTCACTACCAGCTCCGCCAGCTTGTTTGCGACAAAGCCTATGCCGATGGCAATGATAATGCCTGCAATAACGTCCGTGGGGTAGTGCACCATAAGGTACAGCCTGGAGAAGGCTATCAAAACTGCCAACACCATTGCTCCGATGCCCCATTTTTTGTGATTCAGCATTAGCGCAAATGCAGCTTCGATTGAACTGACTGTGTGCCCCGAGGGGAAAGAGAATTCTGACTCCGGCGGAATAATAAGCGTCATTGACGGGTCGAATATGTACGGTCTCGTTCGTGCGATAAGTGGCTTGAGTGTCAGATTGCAAACCACAAGACCTATTATCAACGAAAATGCCATGGCAAGCCCTGCCTTTCTGGTCTTTTTGAATACAAAAAGGACTATTGACAGCACTATCCAGAATATTCCGCTGTCACCAAGCTTTGTGATCGCGGAGAAAAATCCGTCCAGTGCGGGACAGCCGATGGCGTCCTGTATGGCGTGGAGGATGGGTGCCTCGTATTGATTCAGAAAATCCATATTATACCTCCTTGGGTCGTATCAGTACAACGTAAAGATCGTTGACGTTGGTGCCCGTAGGCCCCGTAAATATAAGCCCGTTAACGGCCTTTAGTGCGTTGTAGGAGTCGTTATTGTCCAGCATAGCAACAGGGTCAATGCCCAGCTTTCTCAATTCGGAAGCCGTTTTGCCGTCTGCAAAGCCTCCTGCGGCATCTGTGGGTCCATCGGTTCCGTCGGATCCTATCGCAAAAACACAGGCGTTGCTCATGCCTTCGATTTCCGTTGCGGCGCTGAGTGCCAGCTCCTGGTTTCTGCCGCCCATACCGTTACCGCAAAGGTGAACTACGGTTTCTCCGCCGAATATAAATGCCATTGGCTCGGAGGTGTCCTTATGGGTTTTGGCAACCGATGCCAGTATCTGCCCTGCGGTGCGCGCTTGGCAGGACAACAGATCGGTAACGATCTGCGCATTATATCCCAGCGCTTGGGCGCTTTCTCTTGCAAAACGACAAAGCTCGCTGACGCTGCCGCTGATCACGTGGCGGGAGTTTGTGACAGTCTTTGGAGTCTCTCTCTGAAGCAATTTATATACCTCGGGGGAGGGAGTGATGCCGTATTCCGACAGAATGCCGTTGACCTGCTCCACCGTGGTGGGGTCAGCACAGGCGGGACCTGATGCGATGGCGTCGGGATCGTTGCCCAAAACGTCGGATAACGCTATCACAAATACGCTTGCAGGGCTTACGTGCTGTGCAAATCTGCCACCCTTGACGTTGGAAAGATGCTTTCTGACTGCATTTACCTGATTGATGGATGCTCCCGATGCCAAAAGTGATTTTGTGAGCCCTTGCAGCTCCTCCAGGGAGCAATCTATGCTTTCAAAGAGTGCGGAACCACCGCCCGAAACCAAAAACAGCACAGCATCGTCCTTGCAAAGGCCGTCGGTGATCTCCAAGGCTTTTTTTGTTGCCAAAAGGCTGTTACTGTCGGGCACGGGGTGGCCTGCTTCCATTATCTCAAACCCGTGGATAGCTCCCTTTGAATGGCCGTACTTGGTGATGACGATACCGCGGTCAATACTGTCTCCCAATATCTCTGAGGCGGTGCTTGCCATTTGCCATGCGGCTTTACCTATTGCTACTGCCACCAGCTTGCCCTTGGGAAGGCAAAACTCCTTTAACGCAGACTGAACTGCACTTGTGGGCAAGCATTTGCTGATGGCGGTGGTGTATATTTCTTTTGCGTGACGGTTAAACATGGATCACAGTCCGTAAAGCGTGGAGAACTTGTCTGCGAGGTACTCTGTGTAGTACGTGGGATCAAACTCTCCACAGGCGTTTGCCAAAACCTCGGCGGGCTCAAGGAATGAGCCGTAGTTGTGGATCTTGTTTCTCAACCATTCTGTTACCAAAGAAAGGTCGCCGTTGCTTACGTTCTTATAAACGTCAAACTCCTGCTGCATATTGTGGAGCATCTGTGCGCTGTAAGCACTGCCCAGAGCGTATGAAGGGAAGTAACCAAATGAGCCGCCTGACCAATGGGAATCCTGCAAGCATCCGTGCTTGTCATCGGGCACGTCAACGCCAAGGTATTCCTTATAAAGTCTGTTCCACTCTGCGGGCACGTCCTTTACCGCCAATGTGCCGCCGATAAGCTGCTTTTCTATTTCGTAGCGGATCATAACGTGGAAGCAATACGTAAGCTCGTCCGCTTCTGTACGGATGAGTGAGGGCTGTGCCTTGTTGACTGCCTTGTAGAACATTTCCGCATCCACGTCTGCCAGCTGCTGAGCGAATATCTCCTTCATACGGGGGAAGATGGCGTCAATAAACGCACGGGATCTGCCGATGAGGTTCTCGTAAAATCTTGACTGGCTCTCGTGTATGCCCATGGAAACGCCGCCTGCAAGGCAGGTGTAGTCAAATGAGGGATCGATATTCAGCTCGTAAAGTGCGTGACCGCCCTCGTGAATTACGGAATACATTGAGTCTGCCAAGGAATCCTCCTTGTAGTTTGTGGTAATTCTTACGTCCTGGCTGGTAAACTCAAGTGTAAAGGGATGCTCTGTTTCTCCAATGGTGCAATGGTTTCTGTCAATTCCCATTACCTCCATAAGGTAGTCAGAGAATTGGCGCTGAAGCTCCACGGGGTAATGTCTGTGGAGGAAGCTGTCGTCTATCTGCTCCTTCTGACCGATTGCCTTTACGATGGGCACAAGCTTTTCCTTTACGGATGCAAAGAAATTGTCAAGGTATTTCTGATCAACAC
>JAGBHJ010000174.1 GCA_017935525.1 Clostridia bacterium
ATCCAAGCCGCAGCAACCGGAAAGAAAGAGCACATTTATCAGGCAGCTATGCTGGATCCGCATACTGGCAGTGAATTGGATATTGATACCATCAAGAAGATGGTTGACGATCT
The DNA here is from genome assembly GCA_017935525.1 of Clostridia bacterium. GTDB lineage: Bacteria > Bacillota > Clostridia > HGM11327 > HGM11327 > SIG351. The sequence continues at coordinate 114 of JAGBHJ010000174.1, forward strand.
GATCGAAGCCCACGGCAATTATTTACCCAAATATCAATAATGAAAAAGCGAGGTGAATTTCACCTCGCTTTTTGCTATGTATACATTGCCTTGTGCAAATTGGGTTCAAGTAAAAACTGCTAAAACCCCTGTATTTATGCGTATTTCGACAACTTTTGTCCTATTATACCATATTCCTCCACCCGACGGACAATTCCTGTTGCCTTCATAGTATATCTTTCTCCTTTTCTGCAGCATCCCTTAGCCCCCTCATTGAGGGGGCTGGCACGGCGCAAGCCGTGACTGGGGGAGTGTCCTATCGTACAAACGACACTCCCTCCGTCATTTGCTTCGCAAATGCCACCTCCCTCAAAGAGGGAGGCAAGGCCGCCTACAATAATTTTACAAATTACGATGCTATTATTTGTAAAAGGGGAAGATTTATATTGGCAGATTTACTTTTCCAATGGGAGCTTCATTCTTTTTGCAATTTCTTTGATAATGAGACGGGGCTTCTCCAAAACGCTGCTTGAAGATCTTTGAAAAATTATAGATATCGGTATACCCCACGGAAATGGCGGTGGTGGTAACGCCGTATCCCAGTGAAAGAAAGATTTTTGACTGTTTCATCCGGTATTCGATCAAATACCGCTGGGGTGAGATCCCCATTTTTTCCGAAAACATTTTGGAAAAATAGGTTCGCTCCAAATGAACCCTATCTGCCATTTGCTGCACGGTTAAGGGCGTCATATATTGGGAATGGATCAGGTTCAGTGCCGTGTTAATAGGATCCTCTTTGGTTTGGTTTTCTTCCATCAGAAAGGAAAACAGCTCCCACAGCTGGGCAAGTATAAATTCGGTCTTGCCGTTATGAAGTTCATGGCAAGCTTTCATGCGTTGAAAAATACGCAACGCTCTGGGAATATCATAATAGTCGCCAAGCCGCAAGGGCGGAGACCCGGTAAAACCGACCCAAATGTATTCCCACGGGTCGTCGGCATCCGCTTCATAATACGTTTCCACAAAGGGCGGAATCACAAACATCATGCCGCCCGTAAGGGTATATTGCTTGCCGTAGATTTGAAAAATGCCCTTTCCGGAAACAACAAAATGAAAAAGCCAATGGGTACGCGTCGCCGGTCCGAAACCATGGGATTTTTCGCAAGATTCGTGCCCAAACTGGACGGGATTTACTCCGGAATATTCTTTATTCATAATAATCTCAGAATGCATATGAAGCCTCCAAAACAACAAAATGACAAATTATATATCAAATAATAACATTCCTTGCAAACCAATGTCAAGATATAATAAAGGAAACTATTTTTGGAGGTTACGGTTATGAAACTAACTTTTCTCGGTGCAGGAAGCACTATTTTCGCAAGAAATGTGATTGGCGACTGCATGTGTTCAGAGGTTCTGCGTGACAGTGTATTTGCTTTATACGATATCGACGGCGAGCGTATCGAGGAAAGCAGAACAATTCTGGAAGCCATTCGCAAAAATTGCGGTGGCTACGGCCGTATCGAATGCTATGTGGGCGAAGAAAACCGCAAGGAAGCACTCAGAGGGGCGGATTTTGTTGTTAACGCCATTCAGGTCGGCGGTTATGACCCGTGCACAATCATTGATTTTGAAATTCCGAAGAAATACGGGCTGCAGCAGACCATTGGCGACACCTTGGGCATCGGCGGTATTATGCGTGCGCTTCGCACCATACCCGTAATGCAAGACTTTGCCGACGATATGACAGAGGTTTGCCCCGACGCTCTGCTCTTGAATTATACCAATCCAATGGCTATGCTTTCGGGATATATGCAGAGATACACCCCCATTAACACCGTTGGCCTTTGCCACAGCGTTCAGGTCTGCTCTGAGGGGCTTCTTAAGGCTTTGGGTCTTGAGGACAAGCTCGAAGGCAGAAAGGAGCTGATTGCGGGCATCAACCACATGGCGTGGCTTTTGGAAATCAAGGATAAAAACGGTGTTGACCTGTATCCTGAAATCAAGTCGAGGGTTGACGCCTATCTTGCCAAGCCCGATGCTACCGACAAGGTAAGAATGGACTATATCAAGCATTTCGGCTACTACTGCACAGAATCCAGCGAGCACAACGCCGAATACAACATGTTCTACATCAAGAGCAAATACCCTGAGCTCATTCAAAGATACAACATCCCGATTGACGAATATCCCCGCAGATGTGTAAACCAAATTGATAGCTGGCGCAAGGAATACGAAGAGATCCTCGAAAAAGGAGTAAAGGAACACACCAGAAGCCACGAATATGCCTCCAGAATAATGGAAGCGATCGTTACCGGCAACCCCTATCAGATCGGTGGTAACGTACTGAACAAGGGGCATCTGATCTCCAATCTGCCGGAAGAGGCTTGTGTGGAGGTGCCCTGCCTGGTAAACGGAAGAGGAGTTCACCCATGTTCTGTTGGTGCGTTACCCGTGCAGTGTGCCGCAATGAATATGACCAATATCAACGTCCAACTTCTGACCATCCAAGCCGCAGCAACCGGAAAGAAAGAGCACATTTATCAGGCAGCTATGCTGGATCCGCATACTGGCAGTGAATTGGATATTGATACCATCAAGAAGATGGTTGACGATCTGATCGAAGCCCACGGCAATTATTTACCC